>CAYSZA010000163.1:0-6745 GCA_964435275.1 uncultured Methanosarcinales archaeon
AGCGACGGCTTTTGCCACAGGATATAAGACAACAAACGGGTTTGTGAGTGTCGGGCCGAACAATAGTTCCGTGTTAAGCACACTGGAAATCCCACCTGAATCACTACAATACTGCCCTCTTGCAACGGTGCTTGAAGGTTCAAAACTCTAGGGCAAGGCTACAGGGCTTGTGGTAACTTCTCGCGTAACACATGCCACACCTGCGGCTTTTGCTTCTCACGTTGATAACAGAGATAATGAAATTGAAATCATGGAACAGATGGTTTATGAGGACATTGACGTGGTCTTTGGCGGGGGCTCCGGTTATCTCATACCCGTAACTGAAGGAGGAAAAAGGACTGACGGAGAAAACCTGACTAAGGTGCTCCTTGATAGAAACTACCAGCTTGTTGACACCAGAAATGAAATGTCGAACCTGACCGTTGGCAGGACTTGGGGGCTTTTTGCCAGCGGCCATATGGCGTCGGATATTAACCGTCCACTCCTTGCACCCGATCAGCCTTCTCTTGCAGAGATGACTGAAAAGGCCGTTGAGTTGCTTTCCAAGAATAAAGATGGTTTCTTCCTTATGGTTGAAGGTAGTCAAATAGACGGAGGAACCCACGCCAATGATCCTATCTATGCTGTTACCGAATTCATGGCTTTTGACGAAGCTGTTAAGGTTGCAGTTGACTTTGCTGAAAAAGACGGACATACCCTTGTTCTTGCTTTCCCTGACCATTACACCGGTGGCATGACAATTGGCAGTTACTCTGATCCCGAGTACGACTCCACAACCATAGAAGAAGTTATTGAGCCTCTTAAAGGCATGAAACTCAATTCCTTAGGAGTTGCAGCAAAAATAGGAAAGGATCTCTCTACCGAAAACATTAAATCTCAGCTTAAAACCTGGTGGGGTATTGATGCAACAGATGAGGATATAGCTGAGATTCTTAAAATGTACGATAACGGGAAAGGGTTCCCACTTGACTATGCAATCAGCGAGGTAATCAGCCGGAACCACACCGTTATTGGCTGGACCAGCCACGGGCATTGCGGTGACAATGTCCCGCTCTGGGCTTACGGCCCTGACCATCCTTCAGGCTACCTGGACAACACCGAAATTGCGCAATACGTCGCTGAAAAAATAGGTCTCGATCTGAATGAGACTAACAGGTACCTGTTCGTAGAAGTAGGGGAGGTCTTCTCCAAAGATAATGGAGATGGACAACTCGATGAAAACGAGTATTTGCTGGACATGACCGACTCTTCGAACCCTGTACTGAGAATCGGAGATGCCCAACTTCCTGTGAGCAAGAACATTCTTATCAGAAACGGTATAACCCACGAACTCAAAGGTATAGTTGTTTACGCCCCGGCAACAGGTAAAGTCTACATACCCAGTAAAGTACTTTCGCTCGTCTGATGCAAGTAATGCTAAAAATCATTGACAGTTTACCTTATCCCAATCAGGGGTATCTGTGTTTCAGAAAAAAGCCATAAGTTTGAGTTCAGTAGAATGTAATTTTCGAAAATCCCTGGGACAACTCTTCCCCCAGGAATTTTTCCATTTCCTTTTTCAGGTTTTCAATGGCTTTTTCAACGGTGTTTCCCTTGCAAATTATATCAGCTTCAGGACAGATTGAGATATAAAAATTTTCTTCCTGACGGATGGTTGCAGAAAAGGGGAACCAGATTGTCATACCTTAAAATATCTATCAGTATACGTTTAAGCATTTCGTATTTTTTTCCTGTCCTTAAAATTCTTTCCCTGTAGCTACTCTTCCCACGAGCGCAGGAGTTTTATACTTAAGCTGGTATCACATTCTAAATTTATATCATCATGTTTTGTGAGTTTTATGGCGATATACTCTATCTTATCCTCTCCTGTACCTTTACCCGACCTTTCAGTACTTATTCTTCTGTGTGTATTTTTACTTACAGCTCTCAGGCAGATTGGATCTTTAAGGCTGAAGATCTGGCAGATTATGACCCTTGGAGCGGTACTGGTACTGCTGCTTGGTGAGATTTCACCTGGAGAAGCTCTTGCGGCAATTAATATGGACGTACTTATCTTCCTTTTCGGGGCCTTTTGCGTGGGAGAAGCACTTAACAGAAGCGGGTATCTTGCCTGGCTCGGGAGCCGGATAGTTTCCAGGGCGAGGGATACGGATCAACTTGTCTTGCTTGTGCTCTTTTCTACAGGTATTCTTTCTGCAATCCTTATGAACGATACCCTGGCCATCATGGGTACTCCACTCGTTCTGGGGTTTTCCAGAAAGTACAATATCTCCTCCAAACTCATGCTCTTTTCCCTGGCCTTCGGGGTAACTACAGGCAGCGTTATGAGCCCTATAGGAAATCCTCAGAACCTTCTCATAGCAATTGGTGGAAATCTGGATGCCCCTTTTGTAACATTTTTGCGTTCACTCGCTTTACCAACTTTCATATGCCTGGTAGTTGCGTATATTGTGTTAAGGCTCTTTTTCCGGGAGGAATTTGGAAAATCAACCCTGATCCATTCCGAAGAAGTGATTTCCGATCCTGAGCTTGCCAGTGTCTCAAAGATAGCTCTTTCTCTTCTCCTGATTCTTATAACCTGTAAAGTTTTCCTGGTGGAGTTTTTTCCTTCCTGGGACTTCAACCTGAGCTTGATTGCTCTTTTCTCTGCGTTTCCTGTTTTGCTCAGTAGAAAGCGTATTGAGATCCTGAAAAATATTGACTGGACAACTCTGGTTTTTTTCGTTTCAATGTTTGTACTAATGGAAAGCGTGTGGATTTCCGGGACATGCCAGGAGCTGCTTGCCAGGATGTCTCCGCAGCTGGGCTCTGTGCCAATGATCCTGGCGCTCAGCATCGGACTTAGTCAGCTTATTTCAAATGTTCCCTTTGTTGCGCTCTATCTGCCTGCCATGGGCAGTGCAGTTTCCCAAGGGCAGTTGATGGCTCTTGCTGCCGGAAGTACAATTGCGGGGAACCTTCTGATCCTGGGGGCTGCAAGCAACGTTATAATTATTCAAAATGCAGAAAAAGAAGGAAAAACTCTTTCATTTGCGGAATTCTCTCGAATAGGAGCCTTATTAACGATTTTAGATGCTATCATCTACTTTATTTTTCTCTAACTCTTAGAGGTTATAAATTAACTCAGAATGAACTTGAAGGAGCTATTGCGGGTTAAAACCCTATTTAAAGGCCTATTAG
This sequence comes from uncultured Methanosarcinales archaeon, assembly GCA_964435275.1. GTDB lineage: Archaea > Halobacteriota > Methanosarcinia > Methanosarcinales > Methanosarcinaceae > Methanosarcina. The sequence continues at coordinate 3,181 of CAYSZA010000163.1, forward strand.
CCCTCAAGTATTTTACCTTCTTTCTCCCCGGCTATATAAACGATTGCCAACCCTCTGATAAACTTGATATACTCAAAGCACATACACTTTTTTCTGGAAGATATCAGATCATGACCCAGAATAATATAGATCCAAATACCAGGCGCAAGCGCGCCAGGTGTGCCGTACAGAAGAAAACCTTTGGGCCTGTTGAGGATCTTGAAACTCATGTCCGGTCCGACTGGTGGCAGACTCTTTTTAACTCACTTTATCTTAAGACCGATGCCGATCTTCTGGATGATATGGAGGTTACCAGGAAAGAGGTCGATCTCATTGTTTCCATTTTGGGGGTGTTTCCTGAAGAAAGAATTCTTGATCTTTGCTGTGGACAGGGAAGGCACGTACTTGAGCTGGCAAGAAGGGGTTTTTCAAACGTTGAGGGATATGACAGATCCCAGTACCTTATAAGGAAAGCCAGGACTCGAGCACAGAAAGAAAACCTGCAGGTCAGGTTCAGGGAAGGGGACGCAAGAAAACTTCCCTACCCGTCTGATACTTTTGATATCGTTACTATTATGGGCAACAGTTTTGGGTATTTCGACTCGACGCTCCAGGATCGAAAAGTCCTTGAAGAAATTTTCAGGGTTTTGAAGCCAGAGGGCAGAGTTCTCATTGATGCGGTAGACGGGGACCATATGAAAAAAAGTTTCCAGCCCAGGTCATGGGAATGGCTGGACAGGAAGTACTTTGTCTGCAGGGAAAGGGCCCTCTCAGCCGATGGGGATCGGCTAATTTGCAGGGAAGTGATAAGCCGTATTGACAGGGGGGTAATTGCAGATCAGTTTTATGCTGAGAGACTATACAACAAGGAAAGCCTTTTTGAACTGCTTACCGCGTCAGGTTTTAGCAGTCCTGCTTTTCATACGACTTTCAGCCCGGTATCGGCAGGCACCCAGGATGCGGGCATGATGGAACAGAGAATCCTGGTTTCGGCTTCGGTTGAAAAACCCTGGCCCCCTTCACTTCAGGCAGCCGGGAATAAAAAACCGATGAACATTGCAGTTGTACTTGGGGATCCGAGAAAAGAGGACCAGGTCAAGCCTGCGTGTGTGTTCGATGATGATGATTTCGATACTCTTGAGAGGATGAAAAAAGCTCTTGCAGAAATTCCATTCATGAGATTTACTTTCCTTGACAGGCATGAAACGCTGCTGGAAGATCTGAGGAAGAAGGTAGCAAAAATTGATCTCGTACTTAACCTATGTGATGAAGGATTTTATAACGATCCCACAAAAGAGCTTCATGTTCCGGCTTTGCTTGAACAGCTAAATATCCCGTATACAGGGGCTGGCCCTCAATGCCTTGCCTTCTGTTATGACAAATCAATTATAAGGGGAGTTGCTAGGGAAATTAATATTCCTGTAGCAAACGGGATGCTTGTAACCGAAGACTCGGATCTCTCAAAGCTTTCTCTTTCTTTCCCCCTGCTTGTAAAGCCCAATTCAGGAGATTCAAGTTTTGGGATCACGCAGAAAAGTATTGCGCACAGCCTTGAGGAGCTTCTTGATATTCTTGCGGCAACTTGGGAGAAAATGGGCTCGAATAAACCTCTCCTGCTGGAAGAGTTCCTGCCCGGAAAAGACATAAGTGTTGGGATTATTGGAAATCCGCCTGCATGTACCGTACTTCCCATTACGGAAGAAGATTACTCTGCAGTGCCTGAAGAACTTCCAAAGATCTGCGGCTATGAAGCCAAGTGGCTTTCGGATTCTCCGTACTGGAATATAAGATCTGTACCTGCCGATCTCCCGGAAAAAAACAGAAAGGAAATCGAGAGATGCTGTCTTGCTCTCTTCACCAGGCTGGGCTGCCGGGATTATGCCCGCTTTGACTGGAGGTTTGATGCTGAAGGCAATCCCCGGCTCCTTGAAGTGAACCCCAATCCTGGCTGGTGCTGGGACGGTCACCTGGCAAAGATGTCAGCCTATGCTAACATTTCCTATTCAGGCATGCTTGCAGCGATTATTGAAGCTGCAAAGGAAAGGTACGGTCTCGGAACTGCAGGAAAAATTGAGCTTTCCGGAAAAATCCCTGAGACCACTCTCCGAAAAAGCCCGGCCGAATGTGCTGCTGAGTTTGAGGAAGAAATTGAGGCCAACACTATGGATTCCGAAAATGATCCGAAAGAAGGGGTTTTTTCAAATACCTCTGAAACCGTGCAGGCCTTTGAGAGTATATAAATCTGAGAAAAAGTGCGGGAGCGGAAGGATTATCTTTCTTTTCGCGTCTCCGTTTATCTTTTGCTTCCGGCCGCTTCTTTACTTCTGGATAATAATTGTAAGGATATCCTCGTCCTGCATCCTGTGATCAAGGCCTACTCTCTGTCCTGGATGTTTTGCTGACGTTCCCCAGATCTGGGCATATCGGAATTTCCTGCGGAAATCTCTGTGCAGGCGGTCACAAATCTGACCTATATTGGTCCCGCTCATAACTATAAGGGGTTCTTCCATATCTGCAGGCTGGCCCTGCGGCTTTAAATAGACTCGAATGAAACCCAGCCTGTCGTAAATAGCATCTTTGAGAGTCTCGATGTTAATGCCTTCATGGGCTGAAATGAAGATCGAGCTCGGGTATATCTCTCTGCACTCTTCTATCAACTGGGGATAGGCCAGGTCAACTTTGTTAATAGCTATAAGGGATCTGACATAGCTGCGGTTGTTCAGGACAATGTCAATAAGCTGGTCAACCGTTATGTTTTCTCTTATAAGTACGCTGGCATTATGAATCTTGTACTCATCCAGCACAGCCTTGATAGTCTCTTCATCCAGGTCAAGATCAACGGTTGAGTTGATCTCTACTCCACCTCGGTCTTTTTTCTTAATTACCACATCAGGGGGCTCTTCATCCACTCGAATGCCAGCCTGGTAAAGTTCGTCCATGAGGACTTCATAATGTTTAGGCTGGAAAACATCGAGCAGGAATATAACCATATCCGAGTTCCTTATAACCGATATGACTTCCTTCCCGCGCCCACGCCCTGATGACGCGCCCTTTACAAGCCCTGGCACGTCAAGGAACTGGATTGTCGCCCCTTTATGTTCCAGCACGCCCGGCACAACTGTAAGGGTAGTAAACTCATATGCTGCCACCGCGGATCTGGCACCCGTGATTTTGTTCAGAAGCGTGGATTTCCCTACTGATGGAAAGCCTACAAGGGTTACGGTTCCATCTCCGGATTTTCTGACCGAGTACCCTTCTCCTCCTCCTTTTGCCGAGGCTTTCTTTTCTACCTCGTCTCGCAGGCGAGCTATCTTGGCTTTGAGGCGGCCTATGTGATGGGAGGTTGCCTTATTGTACTGGGTCTTTCGGATTTCGTCTTCGATTTCCTGTATTTGCTCCTGTATGCTGCTCATCTGGAACCTGCCGATTTCGGGACTGAAGAAATAATTTTCATATTATCTGGAAACAGAAACCGCATCCATACGGTCTCTACAAGCCTTTTTTGATCCAAAACAGATCCTTATCTGGATATTTTATCCTGAATAGTTGAATGCAATATATATACCTATGGAATGATTTATTTCAA
>CAYSZA010000164.1:0-3665 GCA_964435275.1 uncultured Methanosarcinales archaeon
GCAGGGGAGAGATTTCTGCTCCTCAAAAGTTCCCTGCAGCTTTTATACATCCTCTCAACTCCCTGCCTGGAACGGGTAAAGGCAAGCGTCTGAAGTCCTGCCTGTATAGCCTTTGCAAAAAGTAAAGAAGTCTCGGAAAAACTGCTTCTCCTGAGTGTGCACCCCTTATTATTCAGATAAAGCGGCGGATTCCAGAAAACGAACTGCTGGCTGCCCTGAAAAGACCCGTTATTCTCAACCACGGTGGCTTTTCGCCCGATAAGAGTCTCAGTATGATCATCCGGGTTTCCGATGGTTGCCGAACAGCAGACAAACTGCGGAGATGCCCCGTAATATTCGGCCACACGCAAAAGTCGTCTGAGCAGGTTTGCCATATTGCTGCCTATAACTCCCCGATAGTAATGGCTCTCGTCAACGACTATAAACCTGAGGTTTGAAAAAAAGCGCCTCCAGAGATGATGCCAGGCAAGGAAACTCATGTGAATCATTTCAGGGTTTGTTAAAACCACATTGGTTTGCCCTTCTCTTACCTTCCTTTTCTCGTTTTCTGAGAGGGCGCCTGTATAACGGGCTATGCCTGCCCCTGATTTTAGCGCCTCTTCGAATTCCAGAAAAGACTTTAACTGGTCATTTACAAGAGCATTTAATGGGGAGATATAAAGGGCAGTTGTTTCAGGTTTGTCAAGGATGGTTTCAAAAACAGGGATCATGTAAGTAAGGGACTTCCCGCTTGCCGTGGTCGTACAGAGCACAACATCCTTTCCTTCCCGGATTTTCTCTATGGCTTCGGCCTGGTGTGTGTAAAGCTCTTCGATCCCGATGCCTGAAAGGGCTGCCCTTACCTGCGGTTTCAGCTCAAGAGAAGCGTACAGGGCCTCTCTTGCAGGGATTTTCTCATTATGAACGATCTGGTTTTCGTAGCGGCTGGAAGCTTTTATCTGGTCTAGGAAGCGGGAAATATCCATTTTTTCGGCACCGTTTTATTTTATCCGGGAAATTTTATCCGGAAGATGTTATTTTTCTAGTATTTTGCTTTTTTCTTTCCTGTTTTTTTCGCCAGTTCTTAAGCTTATTTAATGAAACCGCTTTGTCTCCATTCTCAGAGCTTTTTAATGATCAAATATATTGTCTCGAAATCTTAAAATCGCTTCAATTTGCACTAATTTAATCAAGCTGACTGATTTGCCAAGATTTGACGTTTAGCTTCTTTCTGCAGCCTGGAAGGACTCAGTCTTTTCATTCTGTACTTTTTTCAATATCGCCTCTGCCTGCTCCAGAGGTGTCACTTTTTATACTGTCTCCGTAATCTCTAGCTTCAGGACAGGACGAGGAGCAGGTACTCTCAGAATCAGGGCCAGACTGATTATAATTGTAAGTTATGGGATAGAAGCGGCTTTCTATTAGCTTTTCGGACGGAACAATCCAGGACATGTTTTGAAGAGCTTCCTTTGCGACTCCCAGGGAGGCAGCATACACCAGGTAAGAGTCCCAGATCTCCATTGACTCCGGAGGATGTTTTTTGAGAGCAGGAAGGTATGTAACATATTTTTCAAAATTGTCCCATCGTTTATGGTAAAGGTTTCCCTCAGGTGTCCACCGTCCAAATAACTCTAAGTTTATGTTTGAATATTTTGCCGCAATGAACCCGAAAATCCCGACTGAAGCAGTCAGTACATTAATCTTTGATGCCAGGGGAAACTCATCTGAAGGGAAAAATCCAGAGATGAGAATATAATAGACAATTGCAGCTATTAGAGTGAACCGAGAAAACCAATATATATATGTGTTTCCTGTAGATTGGAAATATTTATCAAACTCAATGTGTGCCTGAACTTTTTTCCTCCAGGCAATTAAAAATCGATAGAAATCAGTTTCGCTTCCAAGTTCCTTTTCAAGTTTTCTCCAGGAGATTTTTCTTTCGGAAACATGAGCTTTTAACAGGTAAAGCACATCTTTTTCGAAATCTTCCAGTTCGGGTAGGCTTCCTCTAGCTTCCGAATATATCTCATTGTTGCAAAGTTTAACCATAAAGTCTCTGGACCCGGATTCTTGAAGGGGTGATGAATCTCTCTCTTCGGGTTTTAAATGTCGCAGAGCTATATAGCCCCGGTTAGCAAGATCCATAAACGTAGCAGTAAACCCGTCTATTGTGGGAAGACCCATTCTTCCCATTATAATGGCATTTACCACGGCAGGTTTGGAATCAACGGGTATCTCCCTTTCAGGTATCGCTTCGTAATCGGTTTTTTGTTCTCTTCCATATATATAGTATACAAGGAAAGAAAATAACAGGACAAGGATCGCAAATGAAATTGTCAGGCTATAGAGACTCTTTAAGAGCTGGTCCTTCACCTGATACTCACTCTCAATAGCTAATATTTTTTCAAGCCCCTCTGCATCCTCCACCTGGACGAAATTCGGATCGGGAGATGCAATCCTTGGGAAAAACGCCCGAATTTCATACCATTGCGTGGAGGGAATTTCGCCTGTCCTTAAATTGATTACATTATTTTCTATATCTGCTTCCTGTGTATAAGCAACCGGATGAGTCCAGTACCTGACTTCACTTTCGTTTTTTACTGGAAGCATAACATATCCCTTAAAGCCTTTTAGGGATTTCTCCCATTCTCCGCCCCACAACTTGTACTGAAGCTCAGAGACATCTCTGTAAACTTTGACTGCACCATAGCAGTCATAAGAAATAAACAATGTCAATTTTTCCGGAGTAGGGTCCGGAAGCTCACCTATTAACCTGTACCCCTCTGGAATCGGCTCAATCCTGAGTCTACATGCTTTATCTGAACAGTGCGCCTTGACATTCCGGATAGATTCCCCAGGTGGCACTTTGAGTTCTCTATGGATATCAATATAATCTCCATCAAATGCATATGAAACCGATTCTTCAACGTGGACCATACCAGTGGCATTAACAGTTATATATGTCTCAGCTTCTTCCAGTGAGTACTTTGCACTGGCTGAAGATACCAGGCAGAGAGCAAGCAGCAAAAACATAACTGTTTTCAATAGCGCAGATTTGCCTCTCTGACAGCTCAGCAGGAAGCATCTGAAAGTTCCAATCACGTTTCCCCCAACCCCATTATTTCCCGATACTATATTATTCAGAAGCCTTTTAATACTTAGGTTTGAACTGGCTTGCAGGTGTTATTTTTGAGAGCAGGAAATAAGTTCAGGTACTTCTGTATGATGCAAAAGCCGGGTTATTGAGGTATTAGTCTAAACTTTGACTTTCGGTAGTAGTTTTATAGACAAAGTGTATGCAATAAAGTAAAATGTGTGTTATAAAGAAAAGTGCGTATTATAGAATAACATGCATACTATTATAGGATAGCATGTATATTATTGAATTTTATGTTTGCATTGAAATTTTTCGTCCGAAACTCTTTTTTCGTTGAATCCAATTTTTTGTATAATTAATTTAAAATAATTTAAGTCAATAGTATACTCTGGAGTTGGAGAGTGGAAATATAAAGGGGTAAACTGAGATCTACCAAGTGAGAAAACCTCCTGGAGGTTGCTGATCTTTTTCCGAAACTGTATGCTTGGGGGAGCATAACCTCGGAGAGACTGTATTGGGGGATGCAGTAAACGGATCAGCACCTCCGGGTTTCTTCTCAAATAACTGATTTTTCTGTCACTTTGAACTC
>CAYSZA010000164.1:3765-6719 GCA_964435275.1 uncultured Methanosarcinales archaeon
TTCAACATAACCTGTTGAATTAAAAGATATGAAATTTCAATTGTCTATCTGCGATTTTTGTGATTTCAACTGAGCAGGTTGACTGATTTCCTGTCCTAACCTACAAAAGAGAATCTCTCATATGTGCGAAAAATCTAATCCATACTCTTTTTTATCGAGCAAATTATTATAAATAATTATATACGTATAATAATTATTCACAAGGCGCTTTTGTTATATAGATTGATACTAGAAAATTTTATTAGTCCAATTAAACTTGCATTTCATCTAAAGTAAAAAGCCAGATTTTACAAGATATAACATAGTAATTTCTAAGGAATCAGAAGTTGACTTTCCTGAAATGGCCAGAGTTCTGCCGGTAGATAACTGGCTTGATAGAAAGAGGGCTTATAAATGGCTTGATGGAAAGAAGGCTTCAGAGTATAGCTTCGGGTATATTTTCCTTAAGGCATTGAATTTTACTATAAAATTCCCGGAAGACCTGTGGAGTGGGAAGGTCAAACTGAAGTTACAGGCAGTGCAGCACATAGACTGAAAGTCCTGGATCGATGTGTTTTTGGCTTTATCTGTAAAGTCGGAGAGAACTCGATGAAAAATGACACTGGAAATTCTGGCATTGGTATTATTGGAGATTTGCCCTGGGGAGCACATTTTTGCCAGTTTTACCGGACAGAAGAAGATCTGGTCGATATAGTTATCCCTTATTTGAAAGCAGGTATGGGAAATAACGAAGTCTGCATCTGGATTACATCACAGGCTCCAGGAGAGGTGGAAAAGGCAAAAAAAGCCCTGAGAACTGCCTTTCCCGACATTGACATTTTCCTGCAGAAAGGGCAGATCGAGCTTATTTCCTGCGCTAACTGGCGTATAAAAGACGGAGTCATCAATTCGCAGAAAACCTTGGATAGCCTGATCGAGAGAGTTGATAAGGCCCTGGCCAGTGGTTATAACGGTTTGAGATTGGTTGAAGATATGTGCCGGCTGGAAAAAGAAAGCTGGAATGATCTAGTTAATTATGAGAAAAAAGTGGACTCTGTTATACACAGGTATCAGGCAACAGTTCTATGCACCTACTCCCTTATAATGTGCAATGTAGCTGAGATTCTCGATATCGTTGCAAACCACCAGTTTGCTCTGGCCAAAAAGGAAGGAAAATGGAAACTGGTAAAGGACTCTGGGCTGAAAAATGCTACTGAGTGCGGGCGAGCTAAGCAGGTGATACAGGAGAGTGAGGAGAATGACCGCAGGGTTTTTGAGGCCATGCAGGAAGCTTTCTTCATAGCCGATATCATTACCGACGATTCAGGCAAGCCAGTCGACTACCGCATTATCGAGGCAAACCAGGCTCTTGAAACCCAGACAGGAGTTCCGCTGGAGAAGTTCATTGGCAATACGGCTCTTGGAATGTACCCCGGACTGGATCCATTCTGGGTTCAAACCTACGGTCGCGTAGCCCTTACTGGCAAGCCTGTACGCTTCACTCATTACGCCGATGTGCAGGGGCGCCATTATGAAGTATCGGCATATCAGGTCCGACCAGGCCGGTTTGCTTCTATCTTTCTGGATATCACTGATCGAAAACGGACTGAAGAAGCTTTGCGCGCCAGCGAGGCCCGATATCGGTCCCTGTATGAAAACAGCCTCGACGGAATTATGCTTACCAGGCCCGATGGGACTGTTTTTTCTGCAAACCCGCAAGCGCGTTTTCTCTTTGGCATGACTGAAGAAGAGATTATCCAGGCGGGAAGAGAAGGTATGGTAGTCAAGGACGAGAAGCTCGCGGCTGCGCTTGAAGAAAGGGAGTTAACCGGCCGGATGAAAGCCGAACTTACGTGCAGACGAAAAGATGGGTCAACTTTTGTCTGCGATACCACCTCCAACCTCTTTACAGATGCAGATGGCAGTATAAAAACAAGCATGATCATTAGAGACATTACTGACCGCAAGCAGGCTGAAGAAGCTCTTCGAAAGAGTCAGGAACGCTACCGTATGCTCTTCACTAACATGACCGATGGTTTCGGCCTTCTAGAAGTCATCTGTGACAGGGACGGTAAACCATATGACTATCGTTACCTTGAGATTAATCCTGCTTTTGAGCTCAGTTTAGGCGTAAAGAGGGAACAGATATTGGGAAAGACTATGCTGGAAGTATTCCCTAATGTGAGTCCAATAGCGATTGAAAAGTACGGAGAAGTGGCGCTTTCAGGTAATCCAGTCCATTTCGAAATCTTCAGCCAAATAAAGCGTAAATATCTGGATATTTATGTATTCAGGCCTGAGAAAGGAAGACTCGCGCTGATTCTTCGAGATATCACAGAACGTAAGCAGATGGAAAAAGGGCTGCAGGAAAGCGAGGAAAAATACCGCAACATCGTAGAAACAGCCAGTGAAGGTGTATGGATAGCTGATTCTGAAGCGAGGGCGATTTATGTTAATAAAAGAATAGCCGAGATGCTGGGATATACTCCAGATGAGATGATTGGCAGATACGCATGGGACTTTGCCGACGAAGAAGGTAAGCAGGAAATCAAAGAGAAAATTGAGAAGAGGCGATTGGGTATCGATGAAAGATACGAGTTTAAATTCGTACGTAAAGACGGCTTACCACTATGGACAATCGTAAGTTCTAAGTCTCTCTTTGATAAAGCTGGCAAATTTACAGGTTCTATAAGCATGTTCACTGATATTAACGAGCGAAAAGAAGCAGAAGCCAAGTTGAAGGAAACTCTCGATAACCTGGAGAACTTAGTTAAAGAACGCACAGATGAACTTGAGAAAGCTTATAACTTACTGAAAGAAAGCGAAAAAAGTCTTGCTGAAGCTCAAAAAATGGCTCATGTAGGAAACTGGGAATGGGATATTGAGGCTGATAAAGCATACTGGTCTGATGAACTATATCGTATTTTTGGACGCAGTCCTCAAGAACCAGCCCCACCTTACAACGAATACTTAAA
>CAYSZA010000165.1:0-6668 GCA_964435275.1 uncultured Methanosarcinales archaeon
TTAGAGGACTCTGCATAATCCTTTTTAGTATCGAATATAGGATATAAATCCCAAAAGAATAAAACAGATAAAATGTTATAGTTTCAGAGTTTTTAGACGTTAAGCGAAAAAGAAGGATTATTAAAGTCTATTTTTTAGAATCAAAACCACAAACTTCTAACCAGTATCTATTATTAACCGAAGACATAATATACCGCTTAAGATGTGGCAGGAAATCGCAAAATACGGGCGCAAGCTGGTTGAACACGGGCTTGTAGAATCCAACTTTGGAAATATTAGCATCAGGGCTGGCGACAGGATGCTTATTACCCGGACCGGGGCTGCACTCGATGAAATTACAGAAAATAACGTTGTAGAAGTTAGTATTCAGGACACCTCCTCACTGGATATAATTGCATCCTCCGAAGCCGTCGTACACAGGGAGATTTACAGGCAGACTTCAGCGCTTGCAATCATTCACGCTCATTCTGCGTATGCAGTTGTTGAGTCTCTACTCGCAGGCCCAGAGGGGAGAATTATGCCTGTAGACAGTGAAGGGCAGTACTTCCTTGGGGAGATTCCGGTCGTCAGAGGAGGGATAGGCAGCCGCGAGCTTGCAGGAAATCTTGCAAATGCGCTCTCGAGGCACAGGGGTGCCATAGTTTACAGCCACGGAACTTTTGCAATCGGGAGAACGCTTGGGGATGCATATATCGTGACCACGCAGCTTGAACACTCCTGCAAGGTTAAATACCTGTACGAGCATGCGGCAGTAGAAAAGAAAAATAAGTAAACTAAACGCTCGCTCGTTTAATCCGCGCAAACGTTCGCTCGTTTGATCTGCGTTTCCCAGTATGAATGTGCAATAGAGAAAAGAAAATAAGTAAACTAAACGCTCGCTCGTTTAATCCGCGCAAACGTTCGCTCGTTTGATCTGCGTTTCCCAGTATGAATGTGCAATAGAGAAAAGAAAATAAGTAAACTTATCTATTGAGTGAGCGGATAACCTACGGCCTTAAGTATAAATATAAAAAAGCAGGTAAACACAGAAACGATATAAATAAGCAGATCCAAACCGGGATAACTGACAAATAAGGTGCCTGTCTGGAACGGCTTTCTATCACGGATACCACTTAAAGGAAGAATCTCGAGTACCATGACATTTAATACCCTGAGACCTTTTGCCTCAAAAGTTATCGAACCTCTGGCAGACTTTTTCGTCAGATATGAGGTCTCACCCGACACAGTATCCATAGCTTCCCTCATCTGTGCATTTTTTGCAGGGCTCAGTTTTTATTACTCGTCTGTATCCAGGGAATTCGTCCTGCTGGCAGGTATCCTGGTAATACTTAACTCGATTTTTGATGCCCTTGACGGGGTAATTGCACGGAAATCAAATAGGGCCACCCCGAGAGGTGATTTTCTGGATCACGTTATTGACCGCTACTCGGACGTCTTTATTATATGTAGCATTTTTTTTGCAGGTTACGTCCCCTGGCAGATCGGGGTTGCGGCAATTGTAGGAGTGCAGCTTACCAGCTATCTCGGAACCCAGGCTCAGGCACTCAGCCTCGGGAGGTATTATGGAGGGATCATGGGCAGGGCTGATAGACTTGTAGTTATAATTCTTGCAGCTTTAGGCAATTTTGCTTTTTCAGCGTCAGTTGCAGGGTTTTCGATTCTGGGCTGGGCTGTGATCCTGATTGCTGTAACCAGCCATATAACGGCAGTCCAGAGAATCCTCTATATCTGGAAGAGACTCGAGTGATCGCACCTTTTTAAGAAATTCCAGAGTCCGCTCTTATTCCAGGGCCGAGAACTCTTTAATAAATTTGAACGCAGGTTTCCAGGGCGAATAAGTTAATGTAACACAAAACACAATACCTGACTATGCCATTTCAAGGAAAACAGTACGAGTACCTCGAACACACTGCAGATATCAAATTCCTGGCTTATGGGAAAACTCTTGAAGAAGTGTTTGAAAATGCGGCTCTTGCTATGTTCAATGTTATGATTGACACGGATGAGGTTTCGGGAGAGACCGCAAGAGAAATTCTTTTAAAGTCCCCTGACCTCGAATCCCTGCTTGTGGACTGGCTTTCCGAGCTTTTATATGTATTTGAGGTTGATGAAATTGTTTTCAGGGAGTTTCGGGTTGAGAAAATCAGGGAAGAAGCAGGTGAGTACTCAATAACAGCTCAGGCACTGGGTGAGAAATTCTATCCCGAAAGCCATCCCTTTGAGACTGAAATTAAGGCTGTTACCTATAACCAGTTAGAATTAGAAAAGACAGCCAACGGCTGGAAGGCTCAGGTCGTTGTTGATATTTAAGGGAGCGGAAATTCTCTCCCTACCACGGCTGGCTGTTTTTCTTTTAACCCTTTTGCACCATGCATATCTTCATGTATGTGAATTATTATCCTATCCTGCACTACAAGCTTTCAACTTGAGTTATCTAGTCCTGAACTGGTTCAGTCGTATTTAGACCGACTTTGTTATATCGAACTGATCTTATTATCAGGCGTTTCCAGAATTCATTATGGCCTTAATTCAGTCTGATGCACTGTATCTTGATCGCGGTTACGGAGTATTTTGCAGAACCCGGAAACGGAAGGTAGATTAGTAGTTCCAGAGTTATATCCATAAAGCATAAAGGAGCAGGGAGTATCAATCATGGTAGAAAGTGAAGATACAGCTATTGAGGAATTAAGCAGGGAAAACGTACAGGGAGATGTAAAGAGTATGGTCAGGAAGCTTTCCAAAAATAACTGGGAAATTCCTGTCGGACATATTCCCAACATGAGGGTTCCGGGCCGCCTGTTTGTATCCGAAAGTTTACTTGAAGGCATAGAACCCGGGACTATTGACCAGATTGCAAATGTAGCAACTCTCCCTGGCATTCAAAAGTACTCCATGGCAATGCCTGATGCCCATCTTGGGTATGGTTTTGCTATAGGAGGGGTTGCGGCTTTTGATGTGGAAGAAGGGATTATCAGTCCAGGTGGGGTGGGCTTTGATATCAACTGCGGGGTAAGGCTCATCCGTACCAACCTTCAGAAGGAAGATGTGGTTCCGAACATAAAGAGGTTAACTGACGAGCTTTTTAACAATGTCCCCGCTGGTGTCGGATCTAAAAGCAAGTTCAGGGCTTCAGATCAGGAGCTGGATTGTGCTTTTCTTGAAGGCGCTAAATGGGCTGTGGAAGCCGGATATGGCGTTGAAGCCGATGCTGAACACTGTGAGGCAAATGGGTATCTGGAAGGAGCTGATCCCTCCCAGGTAAGCACGAAAGCCAGAAACAGGGGAAAACCTCAGCTAGGGACTCTAGGCAGTGGCAACCATTTCCTGGAGGTTCAGTATGTAGATAAGATCTATGATCAGGAAACTGCTTCAACCTTCGGGCTTGAAGAAGGCCAGGTCACGGTAATGATTCACTGCGGATCAAGGGGTGCAGGGCACCAGATTTGTACTGACCATCTAAAGGAACTCTCGCAGGCTGTAAAGAACTATAAAATCGAGATTCCGGACAAACAGCTTGCCTGTGCCCCTGCTCAGTCAAGGGAGGCTCAAAGTTACTTTAAGGCCATGCTCTGCGCTGCAAATTATGCGTGGGCAAACCGCCAGATGATCACCCACTGGACAAGGGAATCATTTGAAAATGTATTCGGTAGAGATTCTGACGACCTTGGCATGGACCTGCTTTACGACGTCGCTCACAACGTTGCAAAACTTGAAGAGCACACTGTGGACGGCAGGAAAAAAGAAGTGTATGTGCACAGAAAAGGAGCAACAAGAGCCTTTCCTCCAGGACATCCCGAAGTTCCTGCAGTATACAGAGATGTAGGGCAACCGGTTTTGATTCCGGGAAGCATGGGAACTCCATCATTTATATTGTGCGGTTCAAAAGAGGCTATGGACATCTCTTTCGGCAGTGCTTGCCACGGGGCAGGAAGGGTCATGAGCAGGGCACATGCAAAGAAAGAATTCCGGGGACAGAGCATAAAAGAAAACCTTGAAGCTCAGGGCATTACAGTAAGAGCCACGCATCCTTCAGTAATTGCAGAGGAAGCTCCGGGAGTATATAAATCCAGCAGCGAGGTAGTAAATGTCGTGCACGAGCTCGGCATTGCCCGTAAGGTCGCAAGAGTTCTTCCTTTAGGGGTTGCAAAAGGTTAAATTACGGGTGACAAAAAGCAGACCAGGCCTTAAATTATAAGTCTCAGGTATTAAAGTTCAGGAAAACTTTAGTCTGCCGGCTGAAGTTTTCAATCCTTTTTCAGGTTATTAGGGCTCCTGCATTTCTTCCATTAAATACAAATCCGAACTGTCAGATCCTCGTTCCTTAAAGAACCGGAATACAATCATGCTTGAATATGAGGAAGTCTCAAAAGGCGTGCCATTTTCCCTGAATATGTTAGAAAAATATTCGACAAGGTTACGGACAACTCTCTCATCTTTGAAGTCATGAAAAATAGTTACGGACTCACTTCCAGGCTCAAGGGAAATTTCTATGTTCTTGACAAGCTGTGTTGCAAGATACATTCTCCTGAAATGAACCAGTAAGTCAGGGAGGGGCATATCACTTATCGACTGCTTGCACAGGCGCTCAAGGATTTTTGTCGGATTTGGTACTTCTCCGGTTGCAAAAACTTCAAACTGGCTCCGATGAAGGGTTACAAGATTGAACCTCTCAACGTTATAAGTATACATTAGCTGAGTCCAGAATTCGGTGTTGTCATCCAGCTCCTTACATAAAACATCAAGATACCCAAAGTGCTTTCGGATTCCGGGCATAGTTTCGTTCAAAGAGGTAGATGTATTCCTTCTGAAAGAAATCTGGGTCGAGTTTGATCTCCTGAAAACGTGCTCGACATCAAGCTGTTTCCATCTGGAAAGAAAATGGGCAACCAGCTGGGCAAAAAAGTCTCTGCTGTGTACAGTAGAGTTGGAAATAAGTACCAGTGCGGATTCAGGATTATGGATATCCTCACACTTTATTGAAGTTCGGATTGCCCATTGATAGCTTCTCGAAACCCTGTTCAGGTAATCTTCGAGTTGTCTCATGTCCTGAATCTCAAACGGATTGATAAGCTCATTAACAAGCTCTTCATCAGTGAGCCTGCCTTTGGTACATCTGAACAGCCACTCAAGCATAGTTTTATTTATAACGATATTTTCTCCACTCTCAATCGTGTCATTTAACTCTTCTTTTGCAGGAGTTTCTTTTAAAAATCGAATTGCTTCATCTATACTTTTGTGACATGTAAGAGCTGTATCCGCAACTTCAATAGTATCCCTGACTGCAGCACTCAAATTCCCATTATTGGCATCTAAAAGAGGTTGTAATTTTTTAAGATACTTATCATCCAGGGATATATTCTTTCTGACCAGCATATTTCCACCCGATACTACCGGTTTCCTGGCTCTTTATGCTATGATCCGTTTTGATGCCCGTAAGATCAGGAATTTTATGGCTTCCGGTTTAAAAGTTTAGAAAAAATGTTTTTATAATGAGGTACTTTTTAAACCCTAAAAGTTTTTACCTAGAACTCCATTTATGGTACTGGTAAGTGCTAACGAATATTAAACCTTTCTATTTAGTGCTATTTCTTGAGGAGTCTAGCTAACATAAATCTAATCAATTCAGTTAACTAATATGCATGAGCTGTATAATGTTTACATAGTTTTACTTTTTTCTTATTTACTCAGATACATATATTTGTACGTTGTCTTATTTTCGGATATAAATTTGATTTTCTTCTTAAAGTTCAAAGGGAAACTTGACAAATGACCGGAAACAGATGACATCGGTTCACAATTCTTTATATATATATGTTAAGACAGTGTACGATATGTAAATTTAAAAAGTTAGAATGTAAATCGGACTGTTATAACCTGGAAGACCACTGTATTAATTTCACCCTGTCCTTAAAGTTTATTTAATTTTTAACTGTTTACTCTAATCTGATCTCAAAGTCTCTGGTTGATATTCTCAGAAGCTACGGATCTGAGAGCAGATTGCACAGTTTTTGCTTGAGTATGGGGTAAACACTCACAGGTTATTATAATTTCCCTGATAACTGACGATCTTCAGAGGCAATAATAGTCCCGGAAAGCGAGTTTGGGAGTGGATTCATAAGTACCTGGCAGGTTCAGATGGAATTACTTACCAGCCAGGGACTTTTCTCCTGAGAAACAACATAGATCCGTAAATCTTTTAATGCCATTTTTGTTTCGGTCTTTTCCTTTCTTTTTACTAATAGCACATCATTCTGGTTCAATAAATTCGTACTTTTACGGTTTACCTGGGCATTATTTTTTCTCCAAGTTATCTGGAGTTTTATTTTCTCGATTCTTCTTCTGACAATGCTCCAGAAATAGGGAGGTCAGGGAAGTCGCGATGAAAATTTGCCGCGAAATAAGGAAGAGTAAGGAAGAAAAATAAGAGAACAACCAGAAAGAGAAGAAAACAACAAGAAAGAAAAGAGAACAACCAGAAAAAGAAGAAAACAACCAGAAAGAGAAGAAAACAACCAGAAAGAGAAAAAAACAATCAGAAAGAGAAGAGAACAAATCATAGAACAGATTATAGAATAAATAAAAATGCTATAATATTTTCAAAAAGAAAAAGCAAAGGAAAATTTCCTCTGCTTTTGAGTCCTGAGACTCTTTATAATCCTATTCTTTTC
>CAYSZA010000166.1:0-6617 GCA_964435275.1 uncultured Methanosarcinales archaeon
TGGCTAAAAGGGCAGGAGTAAGCCAGCCCCTTATAGCTCGTATAGAATCGGGAGACGTGGACCCCAGGCTTTCGACTGTAAGAAAAATCCTTGATGCTTTTGAGGAAGTCGAAAAGGAACAGCAGATAATTATAAGAGATCTTATGCATTCTCCTGTTATTCATGTTTCTCCAGATGATTCTGTGGAAGAAGTAGTAAACCTGATGCATACTTATGGTTTCTCACAGGTTCCAGTACTTGATAGGGGCATTCCGGTTGGAAGTGTTTCGGAAGATATGATAGTGAAGTTGATGGCTGAAAGTAAGAAGAAATCAATTTCCCAGTTGAAAATCTCCGAGATAATGGGAGAGTCTTTCCCAACAGTGTCTCCAGGAATTTCTATTTCAGTAGTCTCGCATATTCTGGAAGGAAATCCTGCCGTGCTGGTAGTAGAAAAAGGAACGGTTATCGGCGTCGTGACAAAACATGACGTAATGAAGCTCTTACAGGGCCAATAATCTGAATCAGTTTTCCTTATGGGACGATATTTGGTTCCATGTCTGGAAAGCACATCAATTATATACTAGGATCTAATTAAACCTGAACTCTAAACGGAACTTAACGCTTAACCCCTCAAAGATAATTTACTTAATATGTTTTGTTGAAAAATCCCAGGATGTAAAACACTGCAGGCCTTTCAGGCATCTTGTCACGCTGATATAACTCTGAGTCTTTTCAGACCTGCAGAATTTTAAATTATAGAATTAATACAAACCCCTTAAACAAAATAAAAAACAAAAATAGATTAATCTTTGAAAATGTGGAGCATAATACAATGGATCTGGAAGATACCCTTCTCATGATGCCTGGTCCCGTACCTGTTGCACCCAGAGTCCTTAGAGCCATGTCAAAACCGATGATCAACCACCGAAGTGCTGAATTTGCCGGAATTTATACCGACTGCAGGGAAATCCTTTCCGGTGTTTTTCAAACAAAGAATGATATCTTCCTGCTCAGTGGCTCGGGTACGGCGGGAATGGAAGCTGCTGTCGGATCTCTGGCTGGAAGCGGAGACAAAGTTATTGCCATAGAAAATGGAAAATTTGGAGAGCGCTTTAAAGATATTGCAGCTCTCTATGCGGAAGTTGTTCCCGTTGTCTTCGAATGGGGTCTTCCAATTGATCTTGAGATTGTTAAGGAAAAACTCGAAGAAGGAGCAAAAGCCATTACCCTCGTCCACAACGAGACGTCTGCAGGCATTCTTAACCCGGCAGAAGAGATTGGCAAACTTGCCAAAAAGCACGATGCACTCTTTATTATGGACGGCGTGACCTCCCTTGGAGGAGATGACGTCAGGGTCGACGAATGGGGAGTTGACATTGCAGTTGTAGGTTCACAGAAGTGTCTTGCAGCTCCCCCTGGACTTTCAGTAGTTTCCGTAAGTGAAAAAGCTCTTGAAGCTATGAAGGGGGTAACAAAAAAGCCCTACTATAACGACCTTCTGGCATATAAAAAGAGCGGAGATAAACCTAGGCCAGAAACCCCCTATACTCCTGCGATTCCTCTCTTCTACGCACTTCAGGAAGCTCTGCACATCGTAAAAGAGGAAGGAATGGAGGCAAGAATTAAAAGACACAGGACTCTTTCCGAAGCCGTAAGGGCAGCAGTTGCTGAGTTGAACATTGAAATGTTCCCGCAGCTTAACGAGTACAGCCATTACTCTAATACGATCTCTGCTATGAAAGCTCCTGCAGGTATTGATGGGGAGGACATAAAGAATGATATTAAAAAACGAGGCGTGATTATTGCAGGAGGGCAGGAACGTCTTAAAAGCAAGATTTTCAGGATAGGATGCATGGGAAATGTCACTGCAAGGGACGTGCTCTCAACCATCCAGCAGCTTGAGATCGTATTGAATAAACGTGGTTATATTGACAGCCTGGGAGCAGGTACAGAAGCTGCAATGAGGGTTATTGACAGGGCCTGAAGAGGTTAAAAAATAGATCTACCGGATAACGTGTAGATTCCCAGACTTCTTCAGGAAAACCCGGAAAAGATTAATCTTGAGACTCCGATCGGATTCACATGCCCACAATAGGAATTGTAGATACCACATTCGCACGCTATAATATGGGGCGTGCGGCAATTGACGAGATACAGAAGAATGTATCTGTAAAAATCAAGAGAGTAACCGTGCCCGGGATAAAAGACCTTCCGGTCGCAGCCAAAAAACTTATCGAAGAAGAAGGGTGCGATATTGTTATGGCCCTTGGCATGCCCGGAGCTAAGGAACAGGATAAAATATGTGCTCATGAAGCTTCCCAGGGCCTTATTATGGCCCAGCTCATGACCAATACCCATATTATCGAGGTCTTTGTCCATGAAAATGAAGGAAAGGATGAGAAAGAACTTGCTTTCCTTATGGACAGAAGGACCCGGGAGCATGCTTTAAACGTAATAAAGCTGCTCTTCAAGCCTGAAAAACTAATTCGGGAAGCCGGTACCGGTCAAAGGCAAGGCTTTGAAGATGCAGGCCCATTGAGAATGTGAAGCAACTTATGTAAAAACAAAGACTGGAGACCTTATTAGATGACTATCAGCCTAGGATTTGTTGTAGCTGAATTTAACAGGGATCTGACCTATCAGATGGAACTGCTTGGAAGAGAACACGCGGAGTTCCTGGGGGCAACAGTTAAAGAAACTATTCTCGTTCCAGGTGTCTTTGACATGCCCCTTGCAATCAAGAGACTTTGCCAGAGGGATGACATCGATGCCGTGGTTACCATAGGATCTGTAATCGAAGGTGAAACTGATCATGATCAGGTAGTTATGCAGCATGCTGCAAGGAAGATCATGGATCTGTCACTTGAGTTCGATAAGCCTGTAACCCTCGGAATTCCTGGGCCAGGCATGACTCGTATGGCGGCTCATGAACGTGTGGACTATGCAAAACGGGCAGTTGAAGCTGCAGTTAAGCTGGTGCGGCGGCTGTGAATTTCTATAGTATCTTAAATAAGCTACCAAAATGTAACAAACCAGGACCATCCCTATGACATCCGCAAGGCTCAAGCGTGTAGAAGAATCCGCAACGATAAGGATCTCCAACATTGCAACCAGAATGATTAAAGAGGGTACAGATGTAATCAATTTCAGCCTTGGTGAACCTGATTTCAATACCCCAAAAAATATCTGCGATGCTGCGGCAAAGGCCATGTATGAGGGAAAAACCCACTATGCCCCATCTGGAGGTATCCCGGAACTGAGGGCAGCCATTGCTGAAAAGCTGAGGACTGAAAATAATCTTGATGTAACCGAGACAGGCGTTCTTGTCACTCCCGGAGCAAAACAGGGAATTTTTGAGATAATGATGGGTGTCCTCGATGACGGGGACCAGGCTCTCCTGTTTGACCCCGCATGGGTAACCTATGACGCATGCATACGTTTTGCAGGGGCTGAGACGGTCTGGGTTCCGACAGTCCCTGAAAAGGGTTTCATTCCTGACAATTTTGAAGATTACATAACTGATAAAACCAAGCTTATTGTTGTAAATAGTCCGGGAAACCCGACAGGTGGAGTCTTCGGAAAAAAGACTTTACAATGCATTGCCGATCTTGCAATTGATCACGATCTTACAGTGGTCTCAGATGAGATTTATGAGAAAATAATCTATGACAGGGAGCATATCAGTATTGGCAGCTTTGATGGGATGCAGGAGAGGACTATCACAGTAAACGGTTTTTCCAAGGCATACGCCATGACAGGCTGGAGACTCGGCTACCTGACTGCTCCTCCTGAAATTCTCAAACTTCTTCTTAAGATCCAGTCTCATTCAGTAAGCAGCGCAACTACGTTTGTTCAGTATGGTGGGCTTGAGGCCCTTCAGGGTCCTCAGGATAGCGTTAAAGCAATGGTTGACCGTTTCAAGGTACGGCGAGATGTTCTGATCGACGGCCTGAACAAAATGGGTCTTGAATGCAAAAAGCCCGATGGAGCTTTCTATGCTTTTGCTAATGTCAGCGAGTATGGTAACGGGACCGAGGTTGCAGAAAAGCTCCTGAAAGAAGCTCAGGTGGCAGTTACACCTGGCATCGCTTTTGGCTCATCTGGTGAGAATTTCATCAGGATTTCCTATGCAACGTCAATTGACCGAATCAGGGAAGCTCTTGAAAGACTCGAAAAGGTATTTTTATAAATTAAGTACATTAAATGTCTTCCTAAAAAAGTAAAAATAGCATGTATCTAGCGAATCGTGTTACAGTATGGGCAATTTACCCATACCGTTTAAGCACTTCTTTTATGATTGCACCCGTACTGCAGAGAGGGCATTCCTTTGAAAGTGGAATCCTGACCACATTTGCGGGAAGCTCCCTTTTATTAAGTTCTTTTTCCAGAAGTTCGCTATCAAAGTGCTGGTCATAACCCAGAGCAATAATGTCCGGCCTAATCTGCTTCAGGGGTTCAAACATATCTTTTTCGCTACCAAGGAGCGCTTTATCAACCATCCCGAGTGCGTTTACCATCTCCAGCCGCTGCTCTTCGGGCACAATGGGTTTTGGCTTGTGAGTTACATTTGAGTCCCTTGCAACAATAACAAAAAGCTCATTTCCCATAGCTCGTGCCTGGGTCAGAAAGTAAATATGTCCGGGGTGAAGAATGTCAAAAGTCCCGGTAGCAAGTACACGTGTCAACGGATCACCTGGCCTCGGGTATATCCTGTAAGCATAAGAAGCTTACTGAAAGTAACCCTGCTTCTTATCTAAGAAAAATCCTGAATTATTCAAACTATATATGGTAAAGACTGTTGTGGTGTGTTTACAGTCGGATGTGTAATGAAGCCTTTCCAATTATCGCAAGTAATATATATGGCCCTCAAATATGATTATTGTTTATCAAAATCAGGACATAAACCTGGAAATCTGAGGGTAAATCAAATTCAGACACAGCTTTTCGCTTCTTCCGAAATAGCTGTTACCTCTGGCATTATCACAAGTAATATATAATTCTAATAAATATTACCATCTAGATAAATTTATAGAAAGAGGAAACCCCAATGATTAAAAAATCTGTTCACGAGATTAATAGAAAAATTGAAAATGGAAGCGTCAATGTAGTGACAGCTGAGGAAATGGTCACAATTGTTGAGGAGCTTGGCGCTGAAGGGGCTGCAAAAGAAGTGGATGTGGTTACTACTGGCACATTCGGAGCTATGTGTTCATCCGGTTTAATGCTCAACCTGGGGCATTCCGAGCCTCCTATTAAAATCCAGAAAGTCTGGTTCAACAATGTAGAAGCTTACAGCGGAATAGCAGCCGTAGACGCTTACCTGGGGGCTGCCCAGATATCAGATACACGTGGAATCCAGTATGGTGGAGCTCATGTTATTGAGGATCTTCTCAGGGGTAAAGAGATCAGTGTGCATGCAACTTCGTATGGGACAGATTGTTATCCAAGGAAAGTGCTTGATACGACAATTACTCTTGAGGATCTCAATGAAGCCGTTCTTCTGAACCCGAGGAACGCCTACCAGAAATATGCGGCGGCAACCAACAGTTCCAAAAGGATTCTGAATACCTATATGGGTGAGCTTCTGCCCAATTTCGGAAATGTAACTTATTCCGGGGCAGGCGTACTCTCTCCTCTCTCAAATGATCCGAATTATGAAACTATAGGTATGGGAACAAGAATTTTCATAGGAGGAGCTCAGGGATATGTTATAGGGAATGGAACCCAGCATTCTCCTTCTTCAGGTTTTGGAACTCTCATGCTCAAAGGTAACCTGAAGGAAATGAGTCCTGACTACTTAAGGGCCGCCTCCTTTACAGGATACGGGACCACTCTTTACATGGGAATTGGAATCCCTATTCCTATTCTTAACGAAAAGCTTGCTGCCTCAACTGCAGTCCGTGATGAAGATATCACAACCAATATTCAGGATTATGCCGTGGGAAGCCGGGATAAGCCAGTTGTCAAAAAAGTGAATTATGCCGAACTCAGGTCAGGTTCGGTGCAGATTGACGGAAAAGACGTGCCAACTTCCTCCCTTTCCAGTTTCAAGAACGCGAGAAAAATCGCAAATGAGCTAAAGGAATGGGTGAAACATGGGAAATTCTTTGTCAGTGCGCCCGTGGAAAGACTGCCTATCGAAGGGCTTGTCAAACCCATGAAACAGACTCAGGCTGTACCTCTCGTAAAAGATGTGATGTCCAGTTTTATTGTAACTATCAAAAGAGATCAAACTGTTCAGGACGCTGCAAAGAAAATCTGGGAAAACTCCTTTAACCACCTGGCTGTGATTTCTGACACTGGGGAGCTGGTCGGAATCCTGACTGCCTGGGATATTTCCAAGGCTGTGGCAGAAAATTGTTTTGATTCGGTGGAAAGCGTTATGACGAAAAAGGTGCTGACATGTGCTCCTAACGAGCCTGTGGACCTTGCAGCTAGACGGCTGGATCGCTATGGAGTATCTGCCATGCCTGTGATCGATACTCAAAGGCGGGTTCTAGGGATAATAACAAGCGACAACATAAGTAAACTCCTTGCAAGGAGGTACTGAGCATGAAAATAAAGATCACTATCCCCACCGAAAGAATCCACAATCCGATTATTTCCGAGTCCATAGTCGAAACCGGAATCCTGAT
>CAYSZA010000167.1:0-1722 GCA_964435275.1 uncultured Methanosarcinales archaeon
AAGGTAATCTCTGGAAATATCCGGCTGAGATAATGCGTTTCTATGAATCCAGTACTCACCGCGTTTGAGATGGGTTTCTACAATCTCTGAACTTTTAAGGGTTAGCTCTCTCAGATCTAAGTTTGATTCCCCGAGCCTTTTGTTATCAAGTTTTAAGTTCTCTGGAAAAGATGCACTTTCTGGAGAGTGCACTGCTATTTCAATTTCTCTTTGAATCCATTCGGAGGTGAATTTTTTGGTAGCTTCAATAAAAAAGAGGGCTTCGAGCTCCATTTTTTCCTTGGTCGCTTCCAGTCTCTCCCGTATGATGTTAATTTTCTTCCGGGAATCATCAGAAATGACAGTTTCAATTTCCATCTTGCATTCTTGTTCCAATCTATAGGAATAAAAAATATTTAGCCAATTACATGTCGATCAAATAAAACGAGAATTTTAGTTCTGTTCGTTTTTGCCTTTATTTAGTTCTATAAGCTAGATACGTGCCACAAATTGCTGCAGCTGAAGCTAATATCGCACTGATATTGGTAATAATCTGAAGTAAATCTGGTATTCTGATTTGTGTTGGTGCTTCTGGTGTTTCTCTTGTTACTGTAGTTTTTTCATATTCTCTTACCACTGTAATTATGTCATATGCCTCAGCTCCATCTGGAATTTTATCCATCCCTGGCCAATCGTTATTCTTTTCTCCATTTATGATATATGATGTGAATTCTGCTCGAGCATTTCTATCTGCCAGCACGGCTATTATGTCAAATTTTTCACCAACATTATCCCTGGTACCTATATAAACAGGAGTTGACCATACTCCATTTTGAATGCTGACTCCTCCAGGTTGAGGATAATACTTACTTGCTGCATATGGATAGATTAAAATCCATAGTTCATATCTTTCAGGTACATTTTCTGCAGTTCCAGTTATGGTCTCTTCGATGTTAGCAGTATTCGAAGTATAATTAATTTCTATTTTTGGATACTGTGTATCTGTTGAGGACCGTATTTCTATTGTTTTATCTGGTACCAATATCAGGCTAATAGCAGCAGCTAACTCAAGTATAATTACAAGTAAAAATAATAATTGTCTAACTGGAATAGAACGAAATTTGGTATTCTTAGGTATATAATATACTACTACAACAAATATAAGAAGAATAATAATGTTTTTGAAAAATGCAGGAATTTCATTTATTACGGAGACTAGAGTCGTGCCAGCAATTAATACAAAAAGTGGTAATAAAAAATGAGCCCAAATACCTCTCAAGGAATCCATAATAGCTATAATTAGTATTTACTACTGTTTTAAATATTTATCGAAAAATGTTTAATTAATATATTTTTTCGGCAGTATACAGAATGTTCTATAAAATTTACTCTATAGTTTATACACAGTTTTAAAACCTATTCATCGTAAAAACGATATCTCTTGTTGTTGTGATGAAGAGCAAGACTACAGAATCAACCTGAATTTTACAGAGCTTGCAGTGTATTGCCATCATTGACAGTATATTGACGCCTCTGTAAACGAAATACATAGATTTTGTTACGAAAACTATGCACAATAAATGCTAAACCTTCTTTCCTTTTATCAGGAAACTAGGTCCATGACTTGTAATCATCTTTTGTTGAAAAATCAGAAGTAGTTTTAAAAATATTTAATCTGTTGAATAATCCAAAAAAAAGAAGCGCCCGGACCGGGATTCGAACCCGAGTCGGAGCCTCGACAGG
>CAYSZA010000167.1:1910-6609 GCA_964435275.1 uncultured Methanosarcinales archaeon
GCACGAGCCGAACTACAGCCGCGCACTCTACCACTGAGTTAAGGCGGGACGATGTATGTTGATCCAGTGTCGCACTGCTTGAGTGCACCATCTCATATATGGTGATGGTATATATTGTTTTCGCTGTGTGCGGGCTATAACTCCACTTTTATAAAATTTTTCCATATATGAGTTTATGCATAGCTTCCTCTCTAAAAAGCATTCTCATTAATAGTAAGTAGTTTCTCTTCGAGTACTAACAAGTACTAACAATCTCTCTCCAGTACCCACTATTTCTCACTAAAAAACAGTTTCCAGTTAACACTAAACCATGAACAAAGGCCAAAATTGTTGCAATAAAAAAGCTATGAGAAGAACCTGAAGATTCTTCTTGATAATATTTGCCTTTTTTAAAAAGTGTTCAATTCTCCTTTAATTACCATTTCGGTAATCTTTGTCACATTGGCAAGCAAGTCATCTATGACAACTTCGGCTTCGGCTTTGACCTTCGCAAAAGACGTGCCTTCCCTGGGGATAATCTGTGCACTTGCCACAAGCGGCTGGTCAATCGGTTTTCCTATCTGGGAAAGCAGCCTGATATAAACATCCTGGACTTCCGGAACCTGCCTTACAATATCGCGGGCCATCTGGGTCGAGAGGAGGTTGTAGATTTTGCCTATATGGTTAATCGGGTTCTTCCCGCTGGTTGCCTCCATGCTCATAGGCCTGTTTGGCGTAATCAGCCCATTGCAGCGGTTTCCACGACCTACTGAACCGTCGTCTCCCATTTCAGCTGAAGTGCCGGTGACTGTGAGGAAAATACAGCTGGTTTTAAGGTTGTCCCCGGTGTTAATGCAGACCTTTACGTCGCGCTCCGTATATCGGGTTGCAAGTTCCTCGACATATGTCTTCATCTCCTGGGTCATGTTTATATAGCTATCCAGGTCGTCAATATATCTCCCGATCATGCCGCTGCATATTGTAAGGGTTATATCTTCTCCGTCCCTGAGCCCCATAACCTTCATATCTTCTCCGATTGCAGGCATGCGTGACTTAAGGTCTGTGAGCAGTTGCCTTTCGGTATTATATACGAGGTTTTCAAGCTCGGAAAACGGAGCATGCCCAACCCCGAATGAGGTATCATTTGCAACCGGAACCCTGTCTCTTTTGAAGACATCCCTCAGGTCTGAGGACCCTGTCCCGAGTTTACAGTCCATGATGACATCTCTTTCGAGATCCATATTTACAAGGGTATTCTTAAGATATCGTCTGGCAGCTTGAAGCGCTACAGACTCGGTAGCAAGTTCGACCCCTTCGAACTCCTTTGTTGCCCTGCCTACCAGCAGAATATATATGGGCTGCAGTACTTCCCCGCCCCCGAACTTGGGGCTGGATCTCCCGGCTACAATCTGGGTTTCGTCGGTATTATGGTGGAGTACGGCTCCACATTTGCCTATGTATTCCCTGCATAGTGCGCGACTTACGGCTTCGGCCAGTCCGTCCGATATGCTGTCAGGATGCCCTATCCCTTTGCGTTCTACAAGCTCTATCCTCTGTTTCTCAATCGGGGTCTGGAAGAGCTCTTCCACTTTTATATTTCGGGCCATTTGGATCCTCTTTTTTTAAAATTAATAATAGTTTTATTAGTAAATGTTGGTGTTATTGGTTTACTATTTTTCGGTCAGTCGTATTATCAGCCTATTATTGTTAACACTCTATTCTAATTAATTCCTATGCTGTTATGACATTAATAATATTATTATATGATTTGGGCGTTAGCTTCTATTAAATTACTATGGCTATATAATTTTTCCCATGTCCACATTACTGAAAGTAATAGACTTTCTAAAAATCCATTTATTACCTTAAATATTAAAACCCATGGACCGCTTCTGCAAATTAATTCACAATGAGTGGGCTTTTTATCCATGTATTTGCCTTTCTCAAAGGAAAACTTCTCCGTGAAGTCTATATTATCTTAATGAGATTATCTTACCGTGAAGTCTATATTATACTAGAGTATTCTGGATAAACGTTTTTACTTGGATGAGTCTACGCGGGGAAAATTTCCCGGCAGATTACCTATAGAGGACATAATAGATGATTCGCATTGCAATACCCAATAAAGGGCGCCTTTACGAACCCACAATCTCTATTTTCAAAGATGCAGGGCTCCCAATCAGTGGAGGAGCCGAAAGTCGAAAACTCTTTGCAAAAACTCCAGATCCGGATATCCATATTCTCTTTGCAAGAGCGGCTGATATTCCTGAGTATGTACAGGACGGAGCTGCAGACGTCGGTATTACAGGCATGGATTTGATTACGGAAAGGGGAGCAAAAGTTGAAGCCCTTCTGGACCTGAAATTCGGAAAGGCCAGCCTTGTTCTGGCTGTTCCTGAGGACTCGGATTTCCAGAAAGCTCAGGATCTTGAAGGCAGAAAAGTTGCAACCGAGTTTCCGGAAATTACGAACCAGTACTTCGAAAAGCTTGGAGTTAACGTTGAGGTTATAAAGGTTAGTGGAGCCTGTGAGATGACTCCCCATGTGGGAATTGCCGACGCAATAGTGGACATTTCAAGCTCCGGAACGACTCTGATGATAAACCATTTAAAAGCTATTGACACGGTCTTTTCTTCCACAGTCTACCTGATCGCAAATAAAGAAAGTCTCAAGGCAAAGGATAAAATTCTGGATATAAAAACCGCACTGGAAAGCGTGCTAAATGCAAAGCAGCGGCGTTATCTTATGATGAATGTTCCTGAAGCTTCCCTTGCAGCAGTAAAAGAAGTTTTGCCAGGGATGTCAGGCCCAACGGTTATGAAGGTTGAGCCCAGCAAAGTGTCTGGAGAATCAATTCTTGCAGTTCACGCTGTAGTGGACGCAGACCTCATTTTTACTATTGTAAATAAGCTTAAAAAAGTTGGTGCACGGGACGTTCTTGTCGTACCTATCGAAAGAATAATGCCCTGAAGGGAAAAGATCCGGAAAAATGAAAGTTCAGGAAAGGAAAGATAAGTATAAAGGAGATTTCTCCAGGACATGTCGGAGATAGGATTTTAATGGTTTTTGAAGTGATGCCTGCAGTGGATATGAGAGGCGGGAAGTGCGTTCAGCTTGTACAGGGAGTGCCTGGTAGTGAGATTATATCCCTTGACGACCCTGTTGAAGTCGCTCTTGACTGGGTTAGAAAAGGGGCAAAGACCCTGCACCTTGTAGATCTGGACGGAGCAATTGAAGGAGAGCGCAAAAACGCCCCTATAATTGAAAAAATAGTCAGTGCATGCCGGGAAAAAGGCGTGAGGATTCAGGTTGGAGGAGGCATCCGGAGTTTTGAAGATGCAGCTGTTCTTCTTAAACTTGGGGTTTCAAGGGTGATCCTCGGAACGGCTGCGCTCCAGAACCCTGAACTTGTAGCACGGCTCTCAAGTACCTTTGGGAATGAATGCATAACTGTTGCCCTGGATGCAAAAAACGGGAAAATTTCAATCAAAGGCTGGACTGAGGAATGCGCCCAGACTCCTGTGGAAATGGGCAGGAAGTTTGAAGAGCTGGGTGCAGGCAGCCTGCTTTTTACAAACATAGATACCGAAGGCCTTATGCAGGGAGTAAACCCTGCACCTACAAAAGAGCTTGTAGAATCTGTCAGTATTCCTGTGATCGCATCAGGAGGAGTAAGTTCTCTGCGGGATCTGCAAGTCCTGAAGGAAACTGGGGCTGCAGGAGTTGTGGTAGGCAGTGCTTTGTACACAGGCAGGTTTACGCTTGAGGCTGCTATCGAGTCAATCCTGTATGACTGATACAATACTCCATAATTGAAACAATTGTACAAAACTTAGGCAATCCTGCGTGAACAGGATTCGGCTCTTCCTGGAGGGACACTCGGCATAACCCATTCCTGAATTTCCTAAAAAGCAGGGAACCAGAGGTTCAGCAGGCAACGGAATACAAAGTATTTATAAATTTAAAGAGAATGTGATGCTGTATGAGAACAGGCAGAATGTCCCGCAAGACAAAGGAAACAGATATCCAGCTTGAACTGAACCTTGACGGCACAGGGACTGCCGATGTCAAAACAGGGCTCGGGTTTTTTGATCATATGCTTACTTCTTTTGCAAGGCACGCGGAATTTGACCTTAAGATGCGTGCGGAAGGTGACCTGTATGTGGACGAGCATCACCTGGTAGAAGACACAGGGATAGTCCTCGGGAAAGTGCTGGCAGATGCACTCGGAAACATGGCAGGAATCGCACGCTTTGGAGAGGCTAGAATTCCGATGGATGAAGCCCTTGCCGAGGTTGCCCTCGACATAGGAGGACGCAGTTATCTCGTTCTGAAAGCCGAGTTTGCAGCCCCTCAGGTGGGACAATTCAGTACCCAGCTCGTGAAACACTTCTTCGAAACCCTTGCCTCAAATGCAAAAATCACCATCCATGCGAGCGTCTATGGCGACAACGACCATCACAAGATCGAAGCTCTTTTCAAAGCTTTTGCCTATGCTATGAAACGGGCTGTAAAAATTGAAGGCGGAGAGGTAAAAAGTACTAAAGGGCTTCTGTAACGCCCGAATTCCGCTTCGGGAGCACGGTGCCCTTTTCGCTACACTCTGCTTCGCTCAAGAGGGCTAATTTATGGGATAAAAATTTTACGTATTCTCGCCCAAGTCCCTCTCGGGAGTCCGGGGTCCTTTTCACTTCTTCGCTCGCTCAAGCGTAAGCCTTTT
>CAYSZA010000168.1:0-6598 GCA_964435275.1 uncultured Methanosarcinales archaeon
TTAAAAAGGCGAAGTACATTCAGGTGATTTAATACAATGCTATGTCCATACTCTAGCAAATAACCCCGTAAATCGAAAAATTATAAAAACAGGCAAGCCTTGGAGTGGGGAAATCTTTAATCAAATCAATCAATCATTAAGAACATGAAGAAGTGATGTTACCAGAACTTATACCATGGTCTTTTCTTTTCTCCAGGCGCTTCTATCTGCTTGACCTCTACATTCTTGAAGTAGTGAGCGAACATATCAAGCCTGCTTATTTCCCTTGTAAGGTCTCTATCCTCTTATCTTTCTCTTCTGTTAGTTTCTGCAGGCCTTTTAAACGTTCCTGTGCTTTTGCAAGTTATATAGAATCTGGAGCTTTCCTTAAGTTCTTTTCTAGGTCAAAAATCTTCCTTTGTATTAATATTGTACTTCACAGAGCGTGGAATTTTCCCTATCGGCGGCTGAGACTGGAGAATTTGCACAGGTAAGCCATTAAATTGTTAACAGTTTGATTTAAATACACTTATTGAGATATTAATGGATGACAAAAACGGAGTTTCAGGATAATCATCGAAAATAAGAGGTGAATTTCCATGAGTACAAAACTGAAAGCATTGTTAGTTACACTATTGGTATATACAGTAATGGTTGGATCAGCATCTGCTGGATTCTTTAGTATATACTACAGATAAAACAAGCTCCTTTAACCAGAATGCCTTTATCAAACCCAATGTTAGCGGCAGTTTTCTTCGTATCTTAAATTAAGTGGGTTGTTCATTACCAAAACTTATACCATGGATTCCTTTTTTCTCCAGGTGCTTCTATTGCTTTTTAATTAATCAAGGTTTACATCTAAAAAGTATCAATTTTAGAGTTCTTTTCGTGATCTTTTATTTTAGATATTTTTCAAATGAATAAGTATTTTAGAGTAGGTTGCATCTTAAACTTGACAACTATTGCAGTTTCTATTGACTATTGCAGAGTTCATCAAAAAGGTTGTGTTTTTTGAACAGAATAGTTTGTAACCGAAATATAAAGGAGTAGGCTATATGAAAATACGCGAAAACTTATATTCTGCGGTCTTTGTATTAGTAGCTCTGACTTCATTTCTAATTCTCGTTTCATCTACGGCATCGGCATCTATTACTGAAAAGCAGATAACCACAAATTCATCCAATTCAAAGTATCCTGCTATTTACGGCAATAAGATTGTATGGCAAGATGACCGTAATGGAAACTGGGATATCTACATACAGGATCTCTCAACTAAAAACCAGATTCACACTACAAATAAATCAGATCAGGTAAACCCTGCAATTTATAAAGACAGGGTAGTTTGGGAGGATTATCGCAACGGAAATCCTAACATCTACTTTCAAAATCTCTCCACTAAAAAACAAACTCGTATCTCAACAGTTGGCGCATATCAACGGAATCCTGCTATATATGGTAACAGGATAGTATGGGAGGACTATCGTAATGGACCTCCAGATGAAAATGATGCTAATGGAAATTCCGATATTTACATGTACGATCTCTCGACCAAAAATGAAACCCGAATCACTACCAGTGGATTAGCTTGGGATCCTGCAATTTACGGTGACAGAATAGTATGGAATGATTGGCGCGACGGAAATCTTAGTGTATATATGTACGACATCCCTACTAAAACGGAGACTCGAATCACTAGTAAAGAACAAGGACGCTACCCTGCTATCTATGGGAATAGAATAGTATGGATGGATACTCGTAATGGAGACTTGGATATTTACATGTACGATGTTTCCACTAATAAGGAAACTAGAATCACAACGAATTCATCAGAATCATGGTTCCCTGCAATCTATGGTAACTCGATAGTATGGGAAGATAATCGCAATGGAATCTCCGATGTTTACTTGTACGATCTTTCCACTCACCAAGAAATCCACACCACTGGTAAATCAGAT
Organism: uncultured Methanosarcinales archaeon; assembly: GCA_964435275.1. Classification (GTDB taxonomy): domain Archaea; phylum Halobacteriota; class Methanosarcinia; order Methanosarcinales; family Methanosarcinaceae; genus Methanosarcina. Next base: position 1,935 of record CAYSZA010000168.1, read on the forward strand.
AAGTGTTTTCCAGATATTTACGATAACAGGATAGTGTGGATGGATAATCGCAATGGGTATTATGATATTAATAGTGGTAACTGGAATAACTGGGATATCTACATGGGTACTATCAGTTATCTTCCAGTTGCTGCTTTTACTGCATATCCAACCACTGGAAACCATCCTTTGAATGTTCAGTTTACTGATAAAAGTACAGATGCATATTATTATTCTTGGAATTTTGGAGACAAAAGTAATATTTCAACATTACAGAATCCTGCTCATAAGTACACAACGGCAGGAAGTTACACTGTCAGCTTAACGGTAAAGAATGCTGCAGGTAGTAACACCGCGAAAAAGACCAGTTATATAATAGTTAAGTAAGTGAACATCTTAATTGAAAAAACCATAAAAAAGGTTTTAGCTAAAGAGTAATGAGTGTATGAGGTCTGGTTTTGTCATACGTTTTGTTTCCTCTGTTGTGACAGAAACAGGCCTTTCATACATTACTAAATTTCCAAAACAACTTTTTCTTTTTCTAGGCGCTTCTATAGCCTTCTGGTTAATCAAGTTCTGTACTTGCAACATGTAATTATTATGCATTAACTTAAGGTTTTCTTCTCTCTGGCTGGCTTTTTAGAGCTCTTTCTTCAATTCTCATTATGGGTTTGAACGTTTGTAACTCATGTAATCTTTTTTCTTTTTCATAAGTCTGTGATTTAGCTCGTTTGTCTCATTTGATCTTTTTTGACTGTGTTTGATCTCATTTGATCTTCGAACAACTTCACAAAAGCCTGAGCCACGGCTTCAGTCTGGCTGGTAAATCCCATTTGATCAATTTTGATCCAGAGAGATACAGGTATCCATGCATGAATTTTCCTTTTTCTGATTCTGGTGCAAAGAATCTGGCCTTGTTGCAAAATAAGTGTAAACTCTAAATATCAGCTTTTACCGTAAAACCTGATAGTAGCGTACCTGAATTATGTAAATTCCAATTGCCTGCATGTTTCTCTATGTCTTTTGCGTTTAATAGAAACGGTTATCGGCAGAAATTAAAGAAAAGAGAGCGTGTGATCAAGCCAGACTCCACACGCCCATTACTTTTTGACCTTATCTATTTTATTGTTTTTGCTTATAAATTAACATTTAGGAGACAGTTATATATCCTGTCTTTGTCGTTGTATTTGTTCCAAATCCGTTCTTAACTGTTAAGCTGACAGTGTACTTTCCTGCCTTTGTGTATTTGTGCGTTGGATTTTTAGCTGTTGAGGCAGGTTTATCTCCAAAATCCCAAGACCAGGAAGTAGGTGTGCCTATAGTCATGTCAGTAAAACTGACAGTAAGAGGGGCGTTTCCAGAAGTGGGAGTTGCAGAGAAGTCAGCAATTGGGACTTGAGGAGCTATTACATTGATTTGAACATCTGCTGATGCAGTATTATAGTTTGTTGTATCAGCAGGTTTGAAATCAACATGTAATGGCTGTGTGCCCACGTTCAGTATAGTTCCTGCCAGTGGAGTGTAGACATAGGTTCCAGGAACTGAAGCTAATGCATTCAACTGTGTACTACTCAATGGTGTTCCATAGACAATGTCCGCAGGGTTATTCCACGTAACTTCGGGAGTTAATTTTAGGACATTGATTGTAGCTAACTTTGAATCTGTACCATTTACATTGATTGCTGTCAGATTAACAGTAAAAGTTCCTGCCGTAGAGTAAATATGTGCTGGATTCTGTTGATCCGAAGCAGCTCCGTCTCCAAAGTCCCAGCTCCATCCAGTTGCATTTTTCGAGTGGTCTGTAAACTGCACATCAAGAGGAACGTAACCCTCAGTGACGTTGATAGTGAAATTTGCTACAGGTTTTTGGTTTACTTCCGTCGATGGATTTGTATCCGTTGAAGGATTTGTATCCGTCGATGAAGTTGCATTCGTCGATGGATTTGTATTCGTCGACGGAGTTATTTCCGTCGGCGCGTGAAGCACTGTATGCCGGATCACCAGCCTGGAAGGCATGTGCACATAAAACATTTCTATATCGATGCCACTCGTTATATTTACATCATTAATTACTATGCAATCTCCAACAGCGGAAACATTATCACCGAGCCCAAAGCTGGCTGGATAATCAAAGCTAGAGTTGTCGAACTCATCCCTATGCCCGTCGGGGAATACGAGTATTATTTTGATTGCCGACAGGTCAATAGCTTCTCCTCCCCTATGTGTGATATATATACAATGTGTTTTTGTATCGATTTTTTCCTGAATAGACATAAATGGCGTATGTGATAGATTCACAGTTCTACATTCGTGAAATACTGACAGGGCTATTGTAGAAACAGCAATAATTACTATACTTATCATGAGCATCTGCCCTATTACTTCCGAAACTGCCTGGCAGTCCTGGAAAAGTCCCCTGCGCTTTTTACTCTCCACGAGACAAGTCACGCCCTGAAAATCTATTGATTAAATCTTTGAATTGCTTGCACCAGTTCTTGGAAGCATCTTTACGTTTCACAGTTTAGAAATACGGAAAGCTGCTACGGCTATTAGAATTCCGATTATGAACCATAGTATGTACAACGATGTGTCTGTTGTACTTATCATACCGTTCACATAGGATATAGACGGACTTACTATTTTATCTTTATTACACTGTTCGCTTATTGAAAGAACCTCTGTTTTAATGCTCTATTGACTTTAAAAAGGTATATTCATTGCAATTTAGATTTGCCTGTATCGGCTGGTGAGACTGGTACTCTACCAGACACACAAAACGAGAACTCCGGTTATTTTCCGAAAACGACTGTATTCTTGCCCAAACTGCAGCAACTTAAGCGATCAAAGGCTTAAATATCCATTGAAATGCAGTTGTTTACAGGGAAACAACTGCATTTTTCTCCAGCAAAATTTCCTGCTCCCGGTTCATTTGATGCAAGTTTATATACATTCTTTGAAAAAGGTGGTAATGATGTTTACAATTGATGATTTAAGACTACATGAGAACGATGTCTTGCGAATTAAGGGGCTTGATTTCAGATTGTACATTGAGGAAGATGATGAGGGAGTCCCCCATGCTGTATGGAAGACTTGGAAAGTACCTTTGCAGGTGTTCGCTACTCCGAATTCTCACAAAGGAATGTTACTGGTAGCTGAACTGAGTTGGGCGGATACTCAAGACCTCATGGGAACCGCTGTCTATAGAGGCGATCCAGACGACCTGAATACCTATGAAGAATATAAAATAATTGTAAAAGTTCTCGTAACTATGATTAAAGACTCCCTGAAAAGAGAAATGACACTCGTGCCCCTGGTTTACTCTGATGTGGACTGGAACCTTCCCTAATTCATTCATCCTTTTTATTACAATAATTCTCTTGGCAGCTGTAAGGATGAGCTGAAAAGGTCAGATTACTTCTTTTGTTTCTCTTCGTCTTTTTCTTCGCTAGTAATCTGGATTTTTATAAAATTTGCAAGTCCTATCTCGTTTGCATTGCATTGATGTAAATCTGATAGCTGGATTGTCTTGCCTGCAATTCTAAACACGTGATCCTGGCTTCCCAAGGTATACCGAGCAGCTGACAATAGTTTGTCAATTGGAGCATTAGCAATGACCAGTTTGTTGCCGGGATATGTCTTTTTACAGTTTCTGCAGCTGTAGATTGGTGTTATTATCATTTTCTCTCCTTACTGATACTATCTACTCTATTGATAAAATCTTTTTTATCTTAAGTACTCTCAAGGAACCACAGAAAAAAAGCAGAAAAGCCAAAGGTACAGAAAAAGCTGAGAAGGAAGCAAAGAGCAGAAAAAACGTTTACTTTTTAGCAATAAATGTAGCTATCTTTGTGAAGTCCTACAAGAGCCAAGAAATCGATTTTTGATATACTTCTGGACTTTTTTCATTCTACGAATCTTGTTCTAACACTAAAAGAAAAGAATATAACTTACAGAGCCAAAAAATAAACCGGGCTTGCAAACAAGTACCGCCCTGGAATCTGTTCCACAACACAAATTTTGCAAGCCCTCTATCGATTCTCCATATGCTTCTATTGCCTTTTGATTAGTCAATGTTTGAACCTGTTCTTAAGTAAAGTAATTACTGAAACAAATGGGATTGTGTTTTGTAAACAGAATAAATTATTTATTCTTGTTTGCAGTTTAATAAATCATGGGGTATAACGATACTATTGAAGCCGGGAATATTATTCGGACTTGGCTTAATAGCAACGGTCAAGCTACTATAGAGTTTATCGCAGCAATTTCAATTTTATTTCTAATTTGGTATCTTTTTATAAAGAAAAACTGAAACTTTAATTTCCAAACTTCTAAAATATTTTTTTCTCCAGGTGCTTCTATTGCCTTCTAATAGATGAGTTTGAACCTGTGAATTCATGAAGTGAAAATCAACATCACATACTTTTAAGCAAAAACAATCCTGAGAAAAGTAGTATGCCGATTGGCTCGAGGACCCCACTTTCCTCTCCAATCGGCATAGGTGGCAAGGTGCTTCCAGACAGCTAGTATCCAGGTGCTTGAACATTTATAGAATAGTCTTTCTATCTATATCAAGCATTTCATAATAAAAAATTAGTTCCTGATAACAGGCCTTACATAGATTACCAAAATTTATACCGTGACTTCTTTTTTTTCCAGGCTCTTCTATTGCCTTCTGGTTAATCAAG
>CAYSZA010000169.1:0-6583 GCA_964435275.1 uncultured Methanosarcinales archaeon
CAAAAACGCAAGCCTTCTCAAAAAAGGCTTGAGCGAAAACGACAAACCATAAATAACAGCGTAGCGGCGTGATCAACCGGCGCAACGCAAGCTTTTTCAAAAAAGGCTTGAGCGAAAACCACCCCTAGCAACGGCGTGATCAACCGGCGCAACGGTTGCGGCTCAACACTTGCGGCCCAACGGTTGCGTTTGAAATTCTGAGAGGCATAATCGTAACGTAGAGAAAAACTCTAATAGTAGAGAAATAGTTTTCAGATAATAAGGAAAATATTCTTAAATGTATCATTCTTAAGTATGTTATTCTCAAAGGAGCTCTCCTCCAGCCGAGCTGTATTTCTCCTCCGTTCGGAGCTCCATTGCCGGGAGAACATAATAAAATTTATTAGTAAATTCCTGTATTCATATTATTCATAAGTATATTTCGCTGATTATTTGAAAAGAGCCTGGTATTCACATGGTTGACGTAGTTAAGGAATTGGAAGCACTGAGGCAGAATCTGCTTGACCTGTCCCTTCGAAATAATCTTCTCAATTACCGCCCTTCCCAGAAAAGAACAATCTCAATTGCAGGTCGAAAGCCAGAGGAGATTTACGAGCTCTTTGTTCTCCAGGAAAAATCGATGAGGTTCAGGGCAAAAGCCAGGTATAAAAAAGGCAGAAAAACCGAAAATGAGGACGAAGATGATATTTCGGAGAAGGAAAGCAGGCTTTTGAAAACAATAGGAAAAATCCTGGTCTCCGAAGAAGAGAAATCCCAGAATTCCCGCCCCGAGCCATTCCTTGAGACACCGGATGACAGCGAAACCCTTGACAAAAAGCTTTTTTATATTTTTAACCAGGCAAACTCCATTTTTGAAGAGCAGGGATATCCCGTGCTCTACCTTGCTCTGGGATTTCTGCAGTGGAATGACAGCCGATCGGCCGTAAAGAACCCGAAAGCTCCCCTTCTCCTGGTTCCCGTTGAACTCAAACGCATAGGAAAAGGCCGGATTTTCAGCATCCAGTGGACAGGAGACGAAATCTTCACTTCAATTACCCTCCAGGCGAAAATGAAGGAGTTTGGAATCGCGCTTCCCGAGTTTGAGATGCCTGAAGAAGCTGCGGGAATTGAGGAATATTTAAGGGCTGTGTCCGGAGCAGTCCGTGAAAAAAAGGACTGGAAACTCCTGCCTGAAATCTGCCTTGACCTTTTTAACTTCAGAAAATTTGTCATGTATAAGGATCTTGACCCCGCAACATGGCCTGAAGACTTATCTCCTGCAGACCATCCCCTGGTCCAGAAAGTCTTTAACCCTGAGGACCCACAGTGCGAGGTTTCCGGCTTTCGGGAAGAAGAAGTTGACCTGAAGCTTTCAGTGAAAGACACCTACCAGATAATGGATGCCGACTCCTCCCAGATCGCAGTCATTGAAGACGTGAAAGCCGGAAAAGACCTTGTTGTTGAGGGCCCGCCCGGAACCGGCAAATCCCAGACGATTGCAAATACGATTGCCGAACTTATGGCTCAGGGAAAAAGCATCCTTTTTGTCAGTGAAAAAATGGCTGCTCTCCAGGTTGTTAAGAGCAGGCTGGATTCTGCAGGCCTGGGAGAACTCTGCCTTGAGATCCACAGCAACCAGACCCGGAAAAAAGCCGTGCTTGAAGAACTTGAAAAAACCCTGAATCGCGCAACCCCTGCCCCCATACTTCCTGATAGGGATCTCAACGAACTCGAAAAATTAAAACACGAGCTAAACCAGTATGCTCTATCCCTTGGAGAACCTGCTGGAACACTCTATCCCAGCCTCTATACACTTTACGGCATAAGAGAAAAGACAAGAGCTTATTTTGGGTCAAAAGGCTTGAAGATGCCCGGTTACCGTTTTGGGGGCACTGAAGCCTGGGACCCTGAAGCCTGGGCCGAGGCCGAGGCAGTTCTGGAAAAACTGGGCCACGTGTTTCCTTTCCTAGGGCCTATCCGGAAAAATCCCTGGTATGGCTGCGAACCAGGGCTTGTACTGCCTTCGGATCTCGGAGAAATCGAAGCCCTTACAGGTGAATGCGCTGCGGCTTTTGAGGCCCTGGAGGTAGCCATAAAAACTCTTAACGACCTTTCTGCAACCTCAAAGCCAGGCACCCTTGAAGGAATTACATACATAGTCGAGGCGGCAAGACTCATAGGGAATTCAAAGTCCCTACCTGAAAAAATGCTTCAGAATCAGGAATGGGAGTCCGAAACCTCAAGAGTCGAAGCCGCCACTCTGATTGCGAAACTCAGGCAGTACATAGAGCTCAGGAGTTTTGCGGAAAAAACTTTTCATCCTTCAATTTTTGATCTTGATACCTCGAAATTCGAGGAACTTTCCGGCAGTCTGCTCAAGCTTTTAAACTCGAAATACAGGAAGCTCAGAAAAGAGATTTCAGCCTGCTATATCTCAGGAGCGCCCTTTCGGGACAGTAATATCCTGCTCGACCTTGCATCCCTTTCCGAATATGAAACTCACAGGCTGGAGCTTGAAAATTCGCACTCAAAGGGAAGAAAATACTTTGAAGATTTCTGGAAAGGACTTGAAAGTGATCCTGCCACCCTTGATGAGTACAGCCAGTGGATACTTCTCCTTCGGAAATACCTGAAAGAAGGTATTCTTACGGACAGGAGTTTCAGGCTTATAGCAGCTGGAGTTGACAGCACAGCCATCGAAGCCGCAGCCAGCCGGGTACTTGCCGCAAAACAGGAGTTTCTGGAAACGTTTAAAAAAGCTGGAGTTCACATAGGTGCAGATTTCGGAAAAATGTTCGGAAACGGCCTGGAAGCCGCAAAACTGAGCCCATTAAAATCCCGTATGACCCGATGGAAAACCGAGACTTCAACCCTGGTACTCTGGAGCCAGTATCTCGGGTACAGGCAGACCTGCCTGGAAACAAAGGCAGCACCTCTGATCGAAGATCTCGAATCCGGAAAACTCGAAGTTTGTGATGCAATCCCTGCTTTTGAGGGCAACTATGCCGAAATCCTCCTGAATCACGCCTTCAGGGAGAGGCCTGCACTTTCTACTTTCATCCGGGAACTCCATGAAGGCAAGATTGACAAATTCAGGGAACTTGACAAAAAGGTGCTTCTGGAAAACCGAAAAAGGATAACATGCTCAGCTTATGAAGAAACTCCAAAATTGACCTCAGGCGCGTCAAGAGCTTCGGAAGCAGGCATTCTGCTCAATGAGTTCAACCGGAAAAGAGGGCATATGCCTATCCGCGCCCTTATGAAAAAAGCAGGCAGCCTGATCCAGAAGATCAAGCCCTGTTTCCTTATGAGCCCGCTTTCCATTGCCCAGTACCTTGATCCCAGGAGCACCAGGTTTGATGTGATTATCTTTGACGAAGCCAGCCAGGTCAGGCCAGAAGATGCAGTCGGGGCTCTCCTGCGCGGAAAACAGGTCGTAGTAATGGGGGATTCCAAACAGCTCCCGCCAACCGACTTTTTCGACACCGTACTAGATTCTCCTGATAGCGAGCCAGATGACATTGCTACAGCCGGGGATATGGAAAGTATCCTGAATGTGTGCAAACGCAGTTTTCCGGTAAAGACCCTGCGCTGGCATTACAGGAGCAGGCATGAGTCCCTGATTGCGATTTCAAACCAGGAGTTTTACGCTAACCGCCTCTATGTTTATCCTTCCCCCATGCAAAAAGATGAAAAGCTCGGGCTTAAGTTCGTGCACCTTCCGGACTCGGTTTATGACAGGGGCAAAACTGGAGCCAACCGGGTAGAAGCAAGAGCCATTGCAAGGGCGGTTCTCGAACACTTCAGCAGGTATCCGGATAAAAGCCTCGGGGTTGGGACTTTTAATGTGAAACAGCAGGAAGCTATCCAGGAGGAAATCGAGGCTCTTCTCAAAGTAAACCCGGGATTTGACCTCAATTCGGGAAATGGGAAAGGCGAGCATTTCTTTGTTAAGAATCTTGAGACTATCCAGGGCGATGAAAGGGACGTTATACTGCTGAGTGTTGGTTTCGGCTTTGATGATAACCAAAAGCTCTCCCTTAACTTCGGCCCGCTTAACCGTGAGGGAGGGGAAAGGCGCCTGAATGTTCTTATTACACGAGCCAGGGAAAAATGCGTTGTTTTCGCTAATTTTACATCAAGGGACCTGAATCTCGAGGAGAATTCACCTTTCGGGCTTCGTGCCCTCAAAGTCTTCCTTGAGTTTGCAGAGAGCGGCAGGCTTCCCTCACCTGCATACAGCAGGGAAGGCCTTGATTCGCCTTTTGAAGAAGCGGTTTCAGATTTCCTGACAGGAAACGGCTGCGAAGTCCACAGGCAGATCGGCTGTGCAGGGTACAGGCTTGACCTTGCAGTCCCTGACCCAGTTAATTCCGGACGATATGTACTTGGTATCGAGTGTGATGGAGCAGGCTATTATTCCTTGCATGTAGTACGGGACCGCGATCGTCTACGCCAGCAGGTGCTGGAAGGGCTGGGATGGAGAATCTATCGTGTCTGGTCAACTGACTGGTACCTGCACCCGAAAGAAAGCAGGGAAAAGCTACTTGAAGCGGTGAAGGAAGCTATAAAGCAGGCAAAGCGGCAGGCAAAATCCAAAACCGAATCCGAAGTTCCGGTGATTAACGAGCCGTCTGCCTGGGCTGAGCCCGTGAAACAAATCTCTGGAGGAAAGTTTTCCATTTCCCCAGCAAATTCGGGTTTATCCTCAGTTTCGGCATTGCCTGCCGTAGGTATTGTCAGCAACGGAGGCGAAGCATTTGAGATCGGAGCTTTTGAAACCGAAGCCCTTTCGGAAGCTTTTGAAACCAAAATTCTTCCAGAGACCTCCTTTGCAGCCGAAGCTGAAGAGTCTTATTCAGGCGCATTCTTTAAACTGGGAGAAGGGCTGACAACTCCTTCTGACACGGATTTCCTGCCAGAAATGTCTTTAAAAGCCGAATCAATGGCCCTGGTTACCGATGCGAATTCCCGCAAGAAGCCTGTTAGAAGGTCAGGAAAATCAAAACTTCTTAAGTTCAGCGTAGATCCCAGTTCCGAGGGAGGCGAACCTGAACTCATACCCGAACCTGAACCTGAGAAAGTGAGCTTTTTCCAGGCCTATCCTGAAATTGACTTCAGTGCATGCCAGGAGAAGAAAAAGAAACGGAGGCGGCTTAATGAGTTCGCTTATATTTATGGTTCAGGAAGTTATTTTGAACCCGACCCTGACTCCGAGGAAGATGATTCTCCAGGCGACGATGAGCGTTACGCAGGTAAACAGGATCCGGAAACCGGAATAGAACCCGAAGTAGAATCTCCAATCGTACCCTTTGCTACCGGGCCGAAATCTGTCGAAATTTCTGACAACTCAGAAGAGCCTGAAAAATCGTCCGGCAAACTTAACTCGCTCGAAGCGGCTGTCCCCCTTTACCAGACCTGTCTTTCCTCAGGGCTTCCGCAATCAGTTGATTTTTCGGAGATCTCCGATAAGCAGCTTGAGGAGGCGATTATCCGTATTATAGCGTATGAAGGTCCTATTCATGCGGAACTCCTGCTGCAACGGATAAAACTGCATACCGGAGCTCCACGCATGCTAGGAAAAATCAAGCAGCGGATATTTGATGTCGTGAATATTGCCGAAAATTCCGGTAAAATCAGGGCCAAAGGCGAGTTCTACTGGCCAGTCTCGGAACCTGCCTGTCTGCTGCGCAGACGCGATGGAGATGCATCTGCAAAGATCGAGTGGATCTGTGACGAAGAAATAAAAGAAGCTATCCGTTTTGTCCTGGACAGCCAGTATTCAACTCCTCTTGAGGATCTTATTGTCCAGACTTCGAGAGCTCTCGGGATAAAAACTACACGCAAAAATACCTGGGAGAGAATTGAAAACCTCATTCTGTCAGGAATAGAAAATAACGAGTTAACAGTCCTGCCCAACAAAATGATTTACTTTGCAGAGTGAGGCTAAAAGCCTTAAAGGTCATGAGGTTGGGGAAGCTGGGATTTCTTCCCCTTAACTCAATTAAAAGTAATTTCTTCAGGCTTCTTTAGTTTTCTTTAGTTTACTTCTTCAACCTATTTTATTTTGTAACGAAGACCATTGCAGCTACGACTGTAGTCCATTTTCCGTCCTTGTCTCCGTTTGCGGTCTGGCAAATATGGAATGTATCAAATATATGCCCGCTTGCCTTGTAGACCTGCTCTCGCTCATGCCAGGCCATTTCCGCGTCAAATTCTATGCCAAGGGTAGTTGCAAGCATTGTTGCTGCCAGGTCCTCAGCATATTCTCCTGCAATAATTTCCTCTTCTCCAAAAGAGTGGTGTTCAGAAATATACCCGTAGTTTTCTTCATTTACAGGGACCGCAGTTCCTATAGCTGAGGCCATCAAACGATGGGGTTCATTAGTATCATTCCTTGCAAGTACACAATGGACAATGGCACCAGGTTTCAACTCTAAGAGTCCTTCTTCTTTGGGTACCAGTTTGCAATTAGGAGGCAGGATACTTGAGACGCTTACAAGGTTGTATTTCTCTATTTTGGCAGCCCTTAGCGCAAGCTCGAAGGATGCTAATCTGTCTTTGTGTACCCCGGTACCCTTTGTCAAAAATGCTTTTCTTGGGA
>CAYSZA010000170.1:0-1399 GCA_964435275.1 uncultured Methanosarcinales archaeon
GATCTCAAGCCATACCATTATGGGCTTGTCTTCTCAAGGCCTGTACAGAAATAACATTGATTTTTGTGATCACAATGAAGCTCTTGATGTTCGATACTGATGTTTTCTGGTATAAAACCTTCAGTAGGACCATAGAAACGGCCGAGCCCTGCGACAGGGAAGAATCCGCAAGTGATTCTCTGGTTATTTTTGTTAATGTTGAGAAAGAAGATGAAACCCAAAAGGATAAAATTGTCAGGAAAGCTGTTAATAATATTAACTGGCTGGCCAGGAAAACAGATAGAAATAAAGTAATCTTGCACTCTTTCGGGCATCTTTCAGAGAGTAAGTCAGGTGTCGAGTTTGCTGAAGACACGCTTAAAACAATTAAAGAAAAACTTACAGCAAAGGGTCTGCAAGCTTCAATGACGCCATTTGGGTATTTACTTGAATTTAAAATCCATGTAAAGGGTGAATCACTTGCAAAAGTCTGGAAATCACTCTGATTTCACTTTCCTTCTCTGCCAGCAATCTACTCAATGTCTATTCAATGTTTCTTCGGTATTTATTAAGTATATGTTCAACGTTTGTTCAATTTCAGATAGAATCGAGCAGGTTTTAGTGGGATCTCAATATCTCAGTATGTCTTTTCAAAATTCTGTTGAGATTTATGAGGCTTTACTGGTTTTTTGCTAAGTTCGTCGACTCAAAAATTCAGTTTGGCTCAGCAATTTTTTTAATTACACTCAGCATCCCGGGCTCAAAAGGCCTTACTATAAAACCCATAGCGCCTATCTTTATGGATTCTGTTATCAAGACCTGCTGACCAAGAGAGGAAAACATCGCCATTTTTGCTTCATGGTCTATAACAAGGAAATTATTCAGTAACTCTTTCCAATTCGTGTTGTCTGGCATACTATCTGGCCCTATTATACCCATTAACACTAGGTCTGGCCTTATCTCCAGATATGTTTGAATAGCTTCATCCCCATCAGCCACCTCAGCAACCACTTCGTGCCCGTGCCTAAAAAGAGTATCTCGGATTGCCATTCGCATAAATTCGGCTTCTTCCACGATCATAACTCTTGCCATTTTGGTTTCCTTCTTTTTTATTTTTATTAAGAAAACTATACCATTTTACGAATTAATGCATGATTTTTTCAGTCAAACACTCCCCAGGTTCCCTGTAGATGAGAAACTCTTCATAACTCTACGGAACTCAACTGTTTTATTCTTTTTGGTCAGTTCTGAGTAAAAGCACTTCTTTCTTTGCAATTCTCTATACCGCCCCACTTAAACTCCAATAAAAAACTGAATCCTTAGTCTCCTCTTGAACAAGGAAAAATAATCTTGTTTATTAATAAGTTAGCCCTCTTGAGCAAGTAAAAAACAGCTTTTTTGGCTATGAATTAGCCCTCTT
>CAYSZA010000170.1:1499-6581 GCA_964435275.1 uncultured Methanosarcinales archaeon
AGCTAAATATCTTTATTTATAGATTAGCCTGAGCGAACGAAAAATGTAAACGGACTCGTCCTCCCGAGACGGGACTCGGGCGAGACGGAAATCGGGGAGCGAAACGGACAGCACGGTCACGAGTTCTTATTCGTGACCCGCACATCTGCGGCATGATTCAGGCCGTCCTCCCGAGACGGGACTCGGGCGAGACGGAAATCGGGCGAGACGGAAATCGGGCGGAACTACTGTTTACTTACACTTTCTCAAGAGCCTGCTCGAGGTCTGCTATTATGTCTTCTATATCTTCAATACCTACGGAAAGGCGTATGTAATCAGGCTTAACACCTGTAGCTTCCTGTTCTTCTGGAGTTAGTTGCTGGTGTGTGGTAGTTGCGGGATGGATAACAAGACTCTTGGAATCTCCTATATTGGCAACGTGCGAAAACAGCTTCAGATTGTTGATAAACTTTTTACCTGCTTCAGCACCGCCTTTCACGCCAAAGCCCAGCAGTGCACCATAACCACCTTTGAGATACCTGGATGCAAGTTTATGGCTTGGATGGTCCGATAAACCGGGATAATTGACCCAGGAAACCTTCGGATGCTTTGAGAGGTACTGTGCTACCTTGAGGGCATTTTCTGAGTGCCTCTGTATCCTCAGGTGCAGAGTTTCAAGTCCCTGAAGCAGTAGGAACGAATTAAAGGGGGAAATTGCGGCGCCTGTATCCCTGAGAAGCTGCAGCCTTACTTTGAAGACAAATGCTACATTTCCAAGCCCCAGAAAGGCTGAAAACGTTTCCCAGTATCTCAGGCCGTGGTAACTGGGGTCAGGATCCGTGAATTCTGGGAACTTTCCATTGTTCCATGAGAACTTTCCGGAATCGACTATTGAACCACCAATTGAATTTCCATGCCCGCCAATGAATTTGGTTGCCGAATGAACAACGATATCAGCTCCATAATCAATGGGCCGGACAAGCCCTACAGCACTTGTATTATCTACAACAAGCGGAACTCCAGCTTTATGGGCAATGTCTGAAATTGCTTCAAAGTCCGGAATATCAAGTTTCGGGTTACCTACTGACTCGATATAGATCGCTCTGGTTTTTTCATTTACTGCCTTTCGATATGCCTCTATATCAGTCGAGTCTACAAATGTCACTTTCCTTCCCAGCTTGGGGAATGTATAATTGAACAGTTCATAAGTCCCTCCGTAGAGGTTGTTTCCGGATACGATTTCGTCTCCTGGCCGGGTAATCGCTAACAGAGCGTAGGTTATTGCAGCTGAACCGGATGCAACTCCAAGAGCCCCGGTTCCACCTTCAATGGCAGCTATGCGCTGTTCGAATACGTCAGTGGTAGGATTCATTATACGGGTGTAAATATTGCCAAGCTCTTTGAGTCCGAAAAGATTGGCTGCGTGATCCGTATCCCGAAAAACATAAGATGTTGTCTGATATATCGGTACTACACGTGCTCCTGTAGTTGGATCCGGATTCTGCCCGGCGTGAAGGGCAAATGTTCCTAACCTGTAATTATTTCCTGTCATTGGAATTATTCTCCTTGTTTACCTGAAGTTTGTATTTGTCAGCAATTTCCTGAAATGTATCCACCACATAGCGAACTTTCTCCCATGAGAGCCCGTATGTATTGAGCTTCCAGACGCGTGTCGCTCCTGCAAATTCCCCGACAATGCCCTTGCTTGAGAGTTCGTCTGAAAGGAAGAAACCTCTCCGCTTATGCTCCTGTGCTATAACATCAAAGCTCTTGCTGGTGTCAACTTTGGAGAGGGTATGTTTGCGTGGATACTCTGAGACTACTTTACTGCCTTCGATAGCCAGTAAACCATCGATCAGATAGTTTGATTTTCTCAACTCGTCTTCCCAGTTTTTAACTCTCTCCTTTACTGTAGGGAATGAAGCCATCATACCTAGCAATGTTGAGCCCATAAGTGTGCAGCCCAGCATTTCGACTTCTTTAACGCCAAATCTGCGTTTGGTGAGATCACCTGTCATCTGAGTAGTGCGAAATACCCTGGGAGCCCACTCCTCAGTTGTTGCCAGTACCCCTGACGGTGCAGGTGATGCCATACTTTTGTGGCCCGAGCCTACAACAAAATCCGCTCCTATCTCTTTTCCATCGACTGGTCTGACTCCAACAGTATATGCACCGTTGTACAGGAGAGGAATATCGTATTGATGTGCAACTTTTGCTATGCCTTTTACATCGTGTTCATTGGCATACTGATAATCAAAGTGATCAATCATAACCAGTACAGGTAGTTTGCCTGTTTCTTGCTTAACTGCTTCAATCCTCTCAGCAGTGGCATCTGGTGTTACGATATTGTGCTCGTTTAAGGGCACTTCTCTTACTATTCCTCCTGCTTCTTCTACTGCAAGGAACTCTGTGTAATGAGCAAGGGATGAAACTATTACAGAGTCCCCTTTATTGACCAGAGTAGAGGCAACAGCCTGAAAACCTCTTCTTGCACCTGGAACTACGCGAGCAACATCCATGTTAACGAAGCTAGCGAGTTGTTCGTGAAACGGAGCTATAGGCGGACTGCTGATCTTGTCAAGCCTGAAAGGTTTGCGGCAAGCATCACAGGTGGAATAGCCGTCGCCATACGCTATAAGGGCCTTCCGTGCTTCAGGTGTAAGCCTTCCTGCTGCCTGAATAGGCTGTATATTTATCTGGGTCTCTTCTCTTGACCGGATGTCGATATTACTGGCTATCTTTCGGACTTGCGGGGTTCCGGTATCGTTCTCTATGTCATCCAGAATTTTTCTGACTTTGTTTACTCCTTCCTTAATGGAGTATTCTTCTTCAGGAGTTGTGCTACCTGGAAGTGTCTGTCTGAGTACCTCCCGAATATCCTCAAGGGCAAAAAGTGCCTCAAACGTTTTTTGTGTTCTTATATCCATAATACCCTCAAGCTGAGACCCGGATTCGAACCGGGATGAACGGATTTGCAGTCCATCGCGTAACCTTTCTGCCATCTCAGCATTCATTTATAATTTTGAGTTTTTGTTTTTTGCCCGAGATCCCGCAGACTTACACAGTTATGGCATCTGTGAGTTTCTGCGGAAAATGGGCTGTACGAATGAGGTTGTGGGTTGTACAAGCTGTTTTTGTCTGTTCATCTACACTTGGTTTTCATAAGAGGAGTTAAGTCATATTTTGATCCGCTGAAGATATTTCACAATTGTGAATTCAAGATTTCGCTATTCATTTTCAGTTGTGTTTGAACCTCCTTCAGGCTAAGGAAAGCCTTAAAATTCTTTTGTCAAAAGTTTTCTTTTTGTCCCGAGAAAACTTTTAAGCCAGAGCCTGGAATCGAACCGGGATTAATGGATCTGCAGTCCACTGCGTAGCCTTTCCGCCACCCTGGCATTTTTGTTCACAATTGTGAACTGACAACACACAATATTCATTATTGATATTTAAAGCTACTTTTTAGGGCAAAAGATGCCTCAAGTATGATTACATCTGAGATCAAACTGATTCAAATGTTTAAACTATGGCCAGAAAGCTTCTACTATAACTTTGATTTCCACAAATCGCTTATGATCCTTTATAAATAACCAGCCAAAAATCGAAGTTTTTCAAAAATAGATAGTGCCATCAAAAAGACAGCTCCTTACTGAAACTATCTGTTGCTAGTGGTTTTATCATAACAAAAAAATAAAAGGAGGTTAGACTTTACAAATGAGCTCAATCAACAACAGTAGGAAGAGGTTAAGGCTTCGGTTACATACGGAACCAGAGGATGAGTTGATGTACGATCAGGCCCCATGATGAGATTCCCATATAACCCTGTATTCTTTTTAGAATCCACTATTAGCTTTCCGCGCACATTGATCCCTATTCCTGAAATATGGTAAATTTTGAACATTTGCCATAGCCGGGATTTTCCTTCTTCAAATAAACCGCCTGTTACTTTCTTGAGCTGAACAAACTCGTGATTAATCAGCTCAAGAGGGTTATTTCTGGTTTTAATAAACATGTATTTCGCTGTAAGAAATATATGCCCAATTATAAGCAAGGCGAAATACAGTTCAATTAGATGAAGAGCCTCCCAGACTATTTCGACTGTAAGCCCATCGTCAAGAGCTTTCCAGAGCGTTTCAACATGTTCATCCAGATCGAGGACAAGGTCTTTTTCTCCGTCAACGATCTCTCCTTTCATACTTTAACCTTGTTAAATTCATGTTTCTGCCTTCTTTATGTTCACGTTTTCATCTGTTCTCTTATCCGTCCTATTAAATTCCTATTTTTTCAATGTTTTAAGAGGATTCTTGATGCAGGAACAAAAACACTCAAAGTGCTTTCTATACCATGTTCATAGAAAACCTCCAAGCCAGGATCCGGAATCGAACCGGGATTAATGGATCTGCAGTCCATTGCGTAGCCTTTCCGCCATCCTGGCAATTTTGTTCACAATTGTGAACTTACAACAGATTATACTCATCTTTAATATTTTAATCTATTTTTGAAGGCAAAAAGCACCTGAAAATTCTCTGTATCCGTAGATTAAGGATAGAAATTGCCTGTTGCCAGGTAAAAAAGTAATTGAGCGACCTCTGCAATTTCAACGTGAATTTTGAGATCAATCTTCCAGACTCAAGAATGTTTATTAGGGCTGATGAGGTCCAACAATAAGTTTAGGATGTCCTGACATTCATAACTTTTCAGATCTGAAAGTTATTTATTTGCTCAACAATTTTGAATCAGAATCAGAACTACAGGATTCGGAACTGCCGAATCCCAATTATTCGCTGACAGATATATTCTTTAAAGCTTCATCAATAAAATATGGAGCTTCGACTGCGTTGATACCTTTTTTTCTTAATTCTTCCTGTGGCCTGCTGCCAATTCTTGAGCAAAGCAAAACCTCACAGTCAGAAATCAAAGAAATTGCCCTGCCCAAAACATCATCTGCATGCCCATAATCCGCCGAGCCACATACAGGTATAGTCTCTCTTACTTCCAAGAATTGAATATTTTCACCATCAACCTCAAATATATAAAAGCGAGATGCTTTTCCAAAGTGCTGATTGACAACCTTACCGTCACTTGAAACAACAGCGACTTTCATCC
>CAYSZA010000171.1:0-6433 GCA_964435275.1 uncultured Methanosarcinales archaeon
TCATTAAAGTCGAGATCATTAAAGTTGAGATTATTAAAGTTGAGATCATTAAAGTTGAGATTATTAAAGTTGAGATCATTAAAGTCGAGATCATTAAAGTTGAGATTATTAAAGTTGAGATCAATCTTTTTTCATGAAAACATTGAATTCTTGGTTGTTTTCTGATGCTTATTCCTTTTAGAAAGGAAAACAGACCTGATTTCACGATTTTTTGATATAATCTTCATAAACTATACAAATTTTCTTAACGATCTCATTCCAGTTATATTTCTCAGCCTTCCTGAATGCAGCTTCTGACATCTTACCGTAGTCCGAATTTTTCTGAATTATTTTTTGTACAGCCTTTGCAATTTCTTTATCTTCAGGTTCTGTAACAAGTCCGTCCACTCCATTTTCAACCAGCCCCTGCGCAGCATTATACTTTGCTCTTATTGTCA
Source organism: uncultured Methanosarcinales archaeon (assembly GCA_964435275.1). Taxonomy (GTDB): domain Archaea; phylum Halobacteriota; class Methanosarcinia; order Methanosarcinales; family Methanosarcinaceae; genus Methanosarcina. The sequence continues at coordinate 438 of CAYSZA010000171.1, forward strand.
CTACAGGGACTTCGCACGCAAAAGCCTCGACAACAACCATTCCGAACCCTTCGCGGCTTGAAGGTAGCACAAGTACCTTTGAAGCCTTGATTTTCCCTATTAGTGCTCCATACTCCTGAAAGCCTGCAAACTCTATATTTCCGTAAACTCCGGCTTTCTTTGCAAGCTCCACCAGTGCTGTCTGCTCAGGCCCGTCTCCTACAATACAGCACCTGATGTCCGGAAAACCGGTTTTAAGAAGGGCTACAGCTTTAATCAGCAGGTCAACATTTTTTTCCCTTATAAGCCTGCCTGCAAAAATGACATCATATACTTTGTTTTCAAGACTTGAAGGGATTTTTCCCCCGTCAGGCTCAATTCCAGAAATCCTGTAAAGGTCGATCCCGTTAGGGATAACCGTAATCCTTTCTCCAGTAACCCCGAGTGCCTCAAGCCGGTCCTTTGTCCAGCTCGAAACCGCGATGTTATTTCCCGATAACTTTGAGACCGTTCTTTCTACCAGCTTTCCGAAAAGCCCTGCTTTTCCTAAATACTCGTACCAGTAGTCATCCCAAACCTCATGCCAGGTAAACACTGACCGGGTTTTTTTGAGAATTGAAACCGCTTTTACGGTAAAACACGAGAAATAGGGAAAGACACTTACATCTATAAGGTCAAAGTTTTCTTTACCGAGCTCAGGGAACAGTCTCACAGCGAAGATTATTGCCTCGGAAATCGAGCGCCTGCCGTTTACATACAGCTTTTGAGCTTTGCAGACGCCGTGAAGGGTCATGCCTTCATACTCAAGGGTATCTTCGCCTTCCCACCACTTGATTCCGAAAATGTGTACTTCATGCCCGCTGGCCGAGAGCCGCTTTCCCAGCTCATGGATGCGCATTTCCGCGCCGCCTTTGACCCACGGATAGACAGCGTCGTACACGAAGGCGATTTTCATTACATCACTTACCAGTCTGTGTCCACTTCAAGGAGCATTACGCTCAGGACAATTGCCGAGAAAATCATCTGAAGGCCGATAAAGGCAAAGACCATTGAAATAGCTGCACTTTTTACCTCCGAGAGAGACCCGTACCCTGAGCTGATCCAGGTGTATACTACTTTTAGTCCGAGCAGGAGACCTGCACCCAGTATGAGTGAACCTGCAAGCAGCTCTTTTTCAAGGGAATGATAGTTCAGCCATTTTGCAGTACCGCCTTTATCTTTAGGATATACGCCGTGGACAAGGCCGTATGTTTTCATATAGCCACCGGTGGATAGTATCTGTCCCCCGAGGATCAGGAGCATGCAGCCTAAAATGAAGGAATGCAGTCTGCTTTCTGCCACGTTTCCGCTAAGGAGAAGAGAACCGGTTATCAGGGCTCCAAGGACAAAAACAACAGCTCCTGGCAGAAAGAGAAAAGGCAGAGGACGGTATAACATCATAAACCTCATATGCCGCCAGCCGTCCTGAAAAGAACGCAGTTTGGAGGGAGCCCGGCGTGAGTAATAGGTTATGGGGACTTCTTTAATTCTCAGCCCGCATTTTGCAGCTTCAATCACCATCTCGGATGCAAGTTCCATGCCGTGCGTTTTAAGATTCATTTTCTCAAGTGCTTCTTTTGTAAAAGCTCGCATTCCGCAGTGAGCGTCCGAAATCTTCGTCTTGAAAAGGAAATTCAGTACTGCTGTCAGGAAAGGATTGCCAATATACTGGTGCAGCCAGGGCATGGCTCCTTTTTTGATATTACCTTTAAGCCGCGTGCCCATTATAAAATCCGCCTCTCCTGCCATAAGGGGATCAAGGAACTTATCAAGCTCCAGCAGGTCGTAGGTATTGTCGGCGTCCGCAATAGCAATATAGTCACCTTTTGCTTCAGCCAACCCTTTAAGGTAAGCGTTTCCATACCCTTTTATCGGGCCTATTACCTTTGCACCCATTGATGCTGCAATTTCTGCGGTCCTGTCTGACGAGTTGTCAGCAACTATTATCTCCCCTTCTATACCATATTTTTTGAATATAGACTGAGCTTTCTCTATGCAAATTCGGATGGTTTCTTCTTCATTCATGGAAGGCATTACAATAGAAAGAGAGGGCATGTCCAGCCTATACAGCATATAGCCTAATAACTATTTTGATACGCATCATTTATCAGGAATCAGTGTTTCTGAAATTTATTTTTCAAATTATTTTTCAAACTGTTTTCCGGCAGGGCAAAGAAAACAAATCAGGGATAAAGAATAAGAACGAGGAAGTCAACTGTTGCTAATAAGCTATATAAGGCATCAGAAAACTATTTTTAAGAAGGGAATTGGGTTTTTTCTGCGGATTATCAACCCATTTCATATTTGTTTGGAACCGCTTTATATACATTTCAACTGGTTTTAACGGGGGACTTGAATGATTAAGGTAAACGTGATATTCCACAGTATTCATGGTCACATTTACAAAATGGCAGAAGCCGTAGCTGAAGGAGCAAGAGAAGTCGAAGGGACTGAAGTAGAAGTTTATCAGGTGCCTGAAACTCTACCTTACGAGGTTCTGGAGAAAATGGGGGCAGTCGAAACAAAGAATCTTTTTGCCCATATTCCTGTAGTTACCAGGAGCATGTATGAGGATGTGTTTGCAGGGGCAGATGCCCTTATTTTCGGGACGCCCACACGTTATGGAAATATGACTGCCCAGATGCGTACGGTTTTTGACGGGCTTGGAGGTTTATGGAGTAGAGATGCTCTTGTCGGAAAGGTAGGAAGCGTCTTCACTTCCAGTGGAACACAGCATGGGGGCCAGGAATCTACAATCCTCACAACGCATGTTACTCTTCTTCATCTCGGAATGATAATTGTCGGGCTTCCATATTCAGAAACCAGACAGAGGAGGATGGATGAAATTACAGGCGGCAGCCCATATGGGGCTTCAACAATTGCAGGACCGAATGACAGTCGCCAGCCTTCTGAAAATGAGCTTGCAATGGCTCGTTATCAGGGCAGATATGTAGCTCAAATTGCAAAAAGACTCGCTGGAAAATAAAAGAGCTGTTAAAAATAAAAAAGATTGGAAAACGTTTTCCCTTTGTAGGGGTGTTGTTCTCCGTATTTTTGATTTTTTCCTTACAGGTACTCAACCAAAGCCTGGGAAAGTCACACCTCTGGACTCTCGCTTACCCTGAGCTTTTGTCAGGCATGCCAGAGTACAGTAAATTGCCTTTTCCTCAGCCTTTTGGAGGACAAAGAATTCTTTCCCACAAACGGGGCATGCTTTTTTCACGTAAGACATTACAAACACGCATTCTCTGTATGTGAGTAGTTTTTTATATTCGTTTTATAAGACGTCTACTAGAATAACGCAATAAAATATATACTTTCTTATTTAATTTATATATATCCTTAATAAGAAATTAAAGTAATTTCACAGGTTTAATCTTATTTTGTTTAATAAAACATTATAGAGAGGAGTACCTTTTCACTTAACTATATTTAGACCGTAAAATTTTTGACATTGGTTTGTTTTTGGAGGCTTTTTTTGAGTAAGGTCTCTTTAACGCTAAAACCCAGTTCTCATCAGAGTTCTTTATACTAAACTATTTGAGGCAAAAAATTCAATTCTCGATGGGCCATATTCTAAAAAAGCTATTCAACCTGATAGAGTCATCATATTTTGAGACTCCGGGATGTGGAGCTAAGACACCTGGATTGACTATCATTTGCGGGTTACGAAAACTTAAAGGAAAGCAGGAGGTATCCGGGATTAGGCCACTAATTTTCGGAAACGGGAGAATGCTGATCTGCGAGGACGAAAAAGGGACAATAAGGGATATCTATTTCCCATATGTAGGGCTTGAGAACCACGGGAATTCGATAAAGGTTGGTATATGCGACCTTGATTCCCTTTATTGCAGTTGGCTTGAAAACTGGAAGATTAGGCAAAGGTATAAATCCGAATTTAAGGAGAATTTCTGCAAGCTTATTCTTGAAGCTTCAGGAGAGACGGGAGAGGGAGTAAGAGAAAAATCCGGCACTCAAAAGGGCGGTCAGGAAATTCCTGAGGTGTGCAGGGGAATTATCTCAAATATAGGGGAAACAGTTTTCGAAAATTCTGAAATAGGGCTCAAAATTACGGTCTGGGAAGCGGTCCACCCTTCGGTAAATATTTTTTACAGGACTTTTGAGGTCAGGAATATTTCAAATGCAATCAAGCATTTGCGGCTTTTCTCAAACCAGAATTACCGTATTCTTGAGACCAAAATTGGAGAAACTGCTGTAATTGATAAACACACACTTATCCATTACAAACGTGATCGCTATTTCCTGCATGCGAGTGACCCTGTTTTTGACCAGCACGCAGTTGGGACCGCAGAGTGGAAAGGGCTTGAAGGTACCTGGAGAGATATGGAAAGTGATGCCTCCCTGAGTGGAAATCCTGTAGCCCATGGTTCGGTAGATTCCACCCTTGGCTGGACCCTTCCCGAACTGAAGCCAGGAGACTCGACAAAGCTGCACTACTGGATAGTACTTGGAAAAAAGTACTGCAGCGTGCTTCAAATCCATAAAAGGGTAAAGGAAGCCGGAAGGAAAGCCCTTTTCCATCATAACTTCAACTTCTGGAATTCATTTATCGAGAGAGTATCGGTACTTCCGGAATCTTCTAAAATGCCTCAGTTACCGCAGAGAGTCTCAAACTGTTTTTACAGAAGCCTCCTGGCAGTTGTCGCCCACATGGATATCACGGGCTCCATAATCGCTTCCTGCGATTCCGATATAAAACAATTCGGTGCGGACGTTTACAGTTATTGCTGGCCAAGGGATGCGGCCTGGGTCTGTCTTGCGCTCGACAGGGCCCGGTATCACCACCTTACCACCGAAACCTTTGAGTTTTTCTCAAAAACCATAACCCCCAGAGGCAACTTTCTTCACAAGTACACGCCTGCCGGAGATTTCGGAAGCACATGGCATCCCGTGCCTATGATTCAGATCGATGAGACCGGACTTCCTCTTTATGCCCTTTATAACAACTGGAAGATTGCAAAAAGTGTCTGGACTACAGGCAGGTACTATAGAAGACTTGTGCTTCCCACGGCTAATTACCTTATAAAAGCTATTGACAGCGAAACAGACCTTCCAATTTCGAGTTTTGACCTGTGGGAAGAGCGAAAAGGTGTGCATACTTACAGCGCATGTACGGTCTATGCTGGTCTCAATGGAGCCTACGAGCTTTCCCGCTCTCTTGGAGACTATGAAAGTGCAAGTATCTGGAAGGAAGCTGCAGACCGCATCAGGAATTCAATTCTGGAGAAACTTTACGATGGCCGGCTCAGGCGCTTTCGTCGTTCGCTTGACGACCCGACTCTTGATTCTTCGGTCTTTGCGGTCTGGTACTTTGGAATTCTCCCTCCCGACGACCCAAGGGTTGTCCGGACAATGGAAGCTATCGAACGCGAACTTAAGCGTCCCTCAGGCGGAATTGCCAGGTATCTTCACGACACTTACTTCGGATATATGAATAGCTGGATTATCTGTACGCTGTGGTTGTCCCAGTGGCATTCCGCAGTCGGTAACTTGGACCGAGCTCTCGAACTCCTAGTCTGGTGCGCAGCTCACGCCCACCCCGCAGGCCTCCTCTCCGAACAAATCGACGACAGAGGCAGACCCCTTTCCGTCCTCCCCCTGGCCTGGTCCCATTCCGCCTACGTTCTCGCAGTCCTTGAATATCTCCAGGCCCTTGAGAAAAAAGAAGGCGGTTCCTGTGATTACCTGGAAAGATAAGTAAATTTAAACTTGAAACGGGTACAAAACGAATGAAATATTTCTAAAACAGGGAGAATGTGGTTTAAAAGGCGTAATTAACCTGTGAGTATAATATAATTCTCACGCCGGACTTTCCAACTCAAATTGATGCAATCCTTCCGGCATCAGTTATAACATACCCGCTGTCTCCATCTACTATGTATCCCATTGCCTTGAGTTCCGAAGGTGGTTGTAAGTCATCCCCTTCGAAATCCCAGCAGTTGCGGCTATCTACGTTA
>CAYSZA010000172.1:0-6414 GCA_964435275.1 uncultured Methanosarcinales archaeon
GGATTCGGGGAGTGAAACTGACAGCGCACTGTTGCGATTACATCGCAACTCCCAGAAAATCGGAGATTCTCTGTAATCCTGAGGTGCATAAAGTTAATAAAAAAAGAGCTTATAATAACTGTGTAATTTTTGATAGTCAAAACATGCAGACCTGAAAAAAAGTTATAGTTTTACTGATGTAATTTATCTGGCTTATAGTCCGTAATTACATCAATGAGGGGAAAATTCGGAGATTTGGATGTAACCTTAGAGATGTGCATCTGGAGATACATAGTTTGGAATACATAACTTTAGAATGACTAGAAGAATAATATGACGATGAAAAATTGAATGATCTAAAAAATACAAAATGAGATGAAAAAATGGATAATACAAAAATTCTGGTTGTTGAGGACCAGAATATCGTGGCTTTAAATATCAAAAATAAGCTGAAAAACCTGGGATATGAGGTTCCGGGCACTGTAGTCTCAGGGGAAGAGGCAATAAGAGAGGCTGAGCTTGCAAATGCTGACCTTGTTTTAATGGACATTATGCTAAAGGGAGATATGGATGGGATTGAAGCGGCCCGAATTATCAAATCTCGCTTCAAAATACCTGTAATTTACCTCACAGCCTGCACGGACTTTGAAACCCTCGAACGAGCGAAGCTAACAGAGCCTGAAGGATATATTCCGAAACCTTTCAAAGAGGAAGACCTCTACAAGAATATAGAGACGGCTCTCCTTAAAAGCCGGTTAAAAAAGAATAACGGATAAGGCTCTTAGAGCCTGAACCTCTCGAAAGCGATCATTAGGGATTCAAACATTTAAAACAACAGTTTAAATTAGAATCTTGAATACACTGAAGTATAAGTACCTGTATAAAGTACCTGTTAAAAAGTAAGAAGTTATTATAAATTAAAAGAAAGCATCAGCGTCTTTTTCAAAGTTTAAGGACTTTTGCTGCTTTCATAGCACTGGCAACCATAGTCTCGATATCCATTTTTCTCTCCTCAAGTACGATAAGGTCGTAGTTTGCCCCTATTTCAGGCCGCTCAGGCACAGCAGTGCAGCTGCCTGCGGGTCGACTGGAGATGTCATAAGTTCCGATTTTACGGGCAGTATCTATTATCTCGGTTTTGTCAAGGGCAATCAGAGGATGATAGATAGGGATAGCGAGCTGATAGATCTCGGCATACATGTTGGCAGCAGTCTGGGAAGCCACCTGTCCAAGAGAAGAACCGGTAATAATTCCGCTTGCGCCTTCCTTTTTCATAACCTCGTAAGCTTCTCTGTACATCATGCGTTTGCAGAGCAGACAGGTGTTTTTCCTGTTACAGAGGTCGATAAACGCCTGAAGATTGGGGCCATGAGGAATCTCATAAGTTGTAAACTGATACCCTGCCGCCCACTTCTGAAGCTGTCGAATGCAGTCAAAAGCACGTTCTTTTGCGGCATTCTGGGCATAGGGCGAGTTATTGCAGTAGACAGGAATAATCATAACCCCGCGCTTCATCATGAGCCAGGCTGCAACCGGAGAGTCAAGCCCGCCTGACATCAGCACCACCATACTACCCTGCGTGCCAAGAGGAAGACCCCCGACTCCTTTAAATGTTTCCAGATAAACATAAGCCAGGTTTTGCCGCATTTCTACGAAGATTTCCTTATCAGGAGAACTCAGGTTAACCCTGGGATGTTTGCCTTCGTTTTTCAAAGCACTCCAGACAGCATCCCCGCAGGTTCTTCCGATGTCCGCCGAAGAAAAGGGATGATTTCCGCTTCTTCTGGCCCTGATGGCAAAAGACTCTCCCTCCAAAACCAGGTTCTTAGCCAGGGCAGCGCATACATTGGCAGCGTTCTCAAGGGTAGGTTCGGCTGTCAATGCAGGAGAAGTTGAGACTATCCCGAAAACGTCAGCAGCAGCTTCGGCTGCACGGAAATCTTTAGTCTCGATAAATATCCTGCCCCATTCCCGCCGTATCTGGGAATACGGAATATCTCTCGAGTCCAGCATTGCCGCAATATTCTTCATAAGAATTTTCTCATACCAGTTCCGGACTCCGGTACTTTTAAGAGCAAGCTCGCCATAGCGGATTATAATCACATCAGAGTGAACTTCTGGTCCTGAAGAAGAGTGGCCGGAACTCTGGTTTCCCTCGTTTTGGGTATAGCCTTTCGATATGTTCCTGCTTTTCCTTTCTTTCGAGGTATGTACATCAGCCTTAAGCTTTGCTTCGATTTCATTGGAATTGTCTGTCATGGATACTTACGGTTAGGATGGCATGGAGTTTAAAGTTTTCAGGAAAAAGAATTTTGTGCCTCAAAACAAAAAATGAACAAGCAAGAAGAAAAAATTAGTAAGGAACTGTGCCGGTATGCATTTCACTGCATACCGGAAAAAGTTTTTGACTTTCAATATTACGGAGCTCGGGCTTTAGTTAGCTTCCGAAATTCGCCATTCTTCACTGCTATTTGCTCTTCCCTCATCAGGTTCGGGCACATACCAGTAACCTGGATCCTCATCTCTCTGACTCTCAGCAGGTTTCGGGATAGAACTACTGCTGTTGTTTTTCGGGTTTTCAGAGGGGTTCTGGACAGCTCCTGGACTGGAAAGTTCAGTCTTATTCATAGTCTTATTCATACGTATATTTCCTGATACGTTCTCTTCTCCTCCGTACCATCTTGAAGGCAGGGAGTAATTCAGGGTGCTGTCATAAGCCTCAGGAAGGAAAAACCGGGTTCCTCTTTTCTGAAGGGCGTCCACAAAACCGGGATCGACCTCGTAGAGTCTCTCCTTACACACAGCAGCCTCATCTAATTTCTTTATGCTATAAAGGGCAAAACGCTTGTTGTAAAGGGTCGAAGATGAGTTCGGATCGATCGCAAGAGCATTGTCGTAACATAAAATTGCTTCTTCGGTTTCTCCCATCATATTGTAAATGTATCCCTTATTATACCAGGCCGTGATGCAGTCAGGTTTAAGCTGAACCACTTTATCGAAACAATTCAGGGCCGCTTTATTGCTGCTTATTGTGAGATAAGCACATCCCTGGAAATACCAGGTTGTAGCATTATCAGAATTATACTCAAGTGCCTTATTGTAACAGTCAATTGCCTGCTGGTATCTTTCCAGTTTGTAAAGTGCAAAGCCTTTATTATTGTAGGCATCCACATTTCCTGGGTCTAGCTCAAGAATCCTGTCGTAACAGCCTATTGCTCCGTCAAGGTCTCCACTACTTTCCAGGGCTTTTCCCTGCCTGTAAATTATCTCCCTGTTATCCGGGGAGATCTCAAGCATATTCTCATAACATTCAGCCGCTTTCTCGTACCTGCCAAGCGTCTCAAGCAAAGAAGCCTTCTCAGCGAGAGCCTGAGAATTCTCAGGCTGGAGCTCAATTATCCTGTTGTAATCTGCCAGTGCATCATCGGATTTATTGGATCTGGATAGAGCAAGAGCCCGGTTCTTAAGGGCTTCAAGGTTTTCAGGCTCAGAATCAAGAAGAGTGGTGTAACAGGAAACTGCCTCCTCGTACCTGCCAAGATTTGAGAGAGCCAGGCCTTTCCCGAAGAGAGCCTCTGAATTGCTTGAATTCAGAGCAAGCACGTGGTCATAGTAACCGACTGCTTCTTCGAGCCTTCCAAGGTCACTTACAGTAGAGGCTATCCCGTACCAGGCCGTACTTGATTGAGGGTCAAGGTTCAGGGTCTTCTGGTAGCATTCCAAAGCCTCCTCGTTCCTATCAAGCGTGTCAAGTATTGAACCCTTTTCATACCACGCATCAGCACGTGCAGGATTAATTGCAAGCACCATGTCATAACAGGTAAGCGCATCTTCATACATTCCGAGTTTACTGTAGATTGAGGCTTTTCCGTACCATGCCGCATCGTAACCGAATTCCGGGCTAAACAAGTTCAGGGCTTCTGAGGGTTCGGGATTGTCTTCCGAATTCGCATATTTATAGTTCAGAAGATAGGGCCAGAAACCTCCAGAAAGCGCCTGGGCAGGATTGGCATCCGCACTACTGTTTTTAACAGGCTCGGACACTGGGGTTTCTGTCGAACTTTGTTCCTGATTTTCGTTTAACTTAAAACGAGCAGCAGAATACTCGGGATCAATCAGGAGAGTCTGGTTATAACAGTATGAAGCTTCTTCATGCTTGCCGAGTTCATCAAGTACGAGACCTTTATTATACCAGGCATCGGCACTGTCAGGGACAGAGGACAGCGCTTTATTATAACACTCTAGCGAGCTCTCGTACTCTCCAAGTTTTGCCAGGGCAAAACCCCGACCATACCATGCAAGTGTATAGTTTTCGTCAATCTCAAGTGCCTTATCGTAGCTTTTTACCGCACCTTTGTAATCTTTGATTTTTGAAGAGTCAAAGCCTTTCTTGTACCAGACTTTAGAATATCCGGAATCCAATTTCAGGGCTTTATCGTAACATTCAATCGCTTCTTCATATCTGCCAAGCCTGTCAAGATCCAGGCCCTTCGTGTACCAGACGACAGCATGTCCTGACTCGGCTTCAAGGACCTTGTCATAGCACTCGATCGCAGCTTCGTATTTTCCAAGTTTATCAAAAGACAGTGCTTTCTCATACCAGATCTTAACTGTAGGAGACCTGAATTCAGCAGTTTCGGAGTAAGACGGAAGTGCAGATTCGTAAATGCTCAACTGTTCGAGCAGTTTACCTCTGATTTCTTCGACCTGAATTCCTGCATTCGGGTTAAGTGCCTTATCATAGCATGCTATTGCAGCATCATACTGCCCGGTCCTATTAAGCAAAGAACCTTTACTGTACCAGGCTTCGGAATTACCAGGATTATAGGCCAGAACTTCATCATAACACTTCAGAGCTTCGTCATTTCTCCCGAGTTTTTCGAGGCATAATCCCTTCCTCTGCAGGACATCAAGATTTTCAGGTTCCGAGAGAAGAACAAACTCATAGCAGGTAAGAGCCTCTTCGTACATCCCCAGCCTTTCAAGGTTAACGCCTTTGTTGCGCCAGGCGCTTACCTTATCAGGATTGAAAGAAATTGCTCGGTCATAACAGTCTACTGCAGCATTGTAATCCTGATACTTATCAAAAATTATTCCTTTCTGGTACCAGAGTTCGTCCTTGTCAGGAGTAATATTAAGAGCCCTGTCAAAGCATTTCATTGCTTCTGGATATTGCTCAAGTTCGGTGTAAGCTATTCCCTGCATTTGCAGAGATCTGGAGGAATTGGAGTTCAGTTCAATAGATTTTTCATAAGAGGCCAGAGTTTCCTGATCACGCCCCAATTTTTCGAAAGCCAGGGCTTTTCGGAACCATACGGTAGAAAGGTAAGTATCGGCAGCAAAGCTTTTGTCATAACAGTTGACGGCCTCAACATGTTTCCTTAGCTCAAGGAGCTCATCGCCTTTATCTGACCAGTTTCCGGAAGAAACCGGAAAAGTCAAAAGAGCCTTTTCATAACAGTTAATAGCTTCTTCATTCATTCCCAACTCGGCCAGAGCACATCCTTTCCCATACCAGGCCAGCGAGGAGTTAGGGTCGATCCTGAGCGCATCATTGAAGCAGTCTATAGAAAGCTCATATTTTTTAAGAGAATGCAGCGCGTGCCCCTTATCAATCAACCCTTCGACAGAAGCCGGGTGCTGTGCCATTACATTATCAAGATCAGGAGCGGCTTGAGTCTTTTCGTTATCTTCTACAACCGGTTTCTGGCCTGTAATAGCTCCTGCAACAGGTAAAAAACCTGAAAAGATGCATAATATCAAAGCAAAGAGAACAAAAAAATTAACAATCAAACTATTTTTTTTAACTGAGCTCATTAAATACCCCGATTTATTCTAATGAGTTCTTACGAATAATTTTCATAAAGATTCTTCCACTGTCATTATATTTACTATCCTGTACTTTTTCATAGCTACATAACCGAGAGCAATCAAAGAATAAAAGTAACTAGATAAATTCATTTTGCTCCCCCAGTAGATAATTTACTCAGTTGGTGAGACAATCCAATACATCTTGATTTAGTTTTAGGAGTTCCCCCATATAAAATTTGTGCAGTTTAAAAGGAATTTCCAGATTTTTACTATATTTAGCGCAACAATATATTATTGTTATAGAAATAATAAATCGTAGATAAAAACACTACGATGGTGGGAATAAAATTACTGATGTCTCGTCAATCCTCAATTGTCGGATAAAGACGAGATAATTTTATTCTTGCATCACTTGTTGTGAGTTGCCAATTGATCTTTGAATTTTTATTGTTTCTGAAATCTTCCAGGCCATTACCTCATTTTTAACAGCCTCGATGTTATCCATTCTTCTTTTTAAACATTGACCTGTGACCACAATTTTTCCTGTTAATGGTTCGCAGGAAAGGAATATATTGCACATCCCTTTACGTTTGTACCCATAATCATAAATTGAAGGTTCCCCAG
>CAYSZA010000173.1:0-6403 GCA_964435275.1 uncultured Methanosarcinales archaeon
TTATTGATATGCTCCAGAGCCTGGGACTCCCGAGGACGGAGGCCACCGCGATCGTATGTCTGAAAGACTGCAGGGAGCTCAGGTCCCTTCACATCGAACTTGTATCAGGGCTGAGACAACCGGAAGTTAGTGTAGCCATGCGTCCCCTTAGGGATAGAGGCTGGGTGGACGAAAGGTCTGAAAAAAAGAATAAAGGAAAAGGCAGACCCGTGAAGTACTACCAGTTAACAGTTTCCTTCCCAGAAATTGTAAAGGTTCTTGAAGAAGAATTTTTGAAAGACAATCGAGAAAAAATAATTGCACTCAAAAGGCTTCGGGAACTGGAGACAATACTACAAAATTGAACATGAGGAAACTGCCAGACACGTTTACAGGACCGGATTATTTAATCCTCTTTATTACACAGAACTTTCGAGTACTAACTATAACACTTATTTTACTTCGTTTACTTCAATGTCATTCCAGGTCCGAAACCTGCTCAAAGCCTACAGGAGCAAAACCCTGCTCTTTATCTGCAATTCTTCTGGCAGAAATACCCTCCAGCTCAAAGACGAAAGCCTCAACTACCATAAAAACTTCGCTTTCACCTCTCAAGCATCCTAGTTTTACGTTATCTCCTCTGCCGGCGCCTGCATGCAGGTGGATTTTTGGTTTTCCGTCCTTTAAGAAAATATCTCCTATCCCCAGAATCTCATGGGCAGCATCAAAGCCGAACCATACAGGTTCAGGTGGGGTCACACTTTCTTTCGGGCCTATAACAAGTTTTGCTTCTTTTAACGCGCCCAGTAGCATAAAAACGGCAGACTCGATACGCTCCAGTTCAGCTAGTTTGATTAGCTCCAGTATCAGGTCATCTCCATGATCGATCCTGACGGTAAATACCCTGCCTATTCTTCCTTTCGCGTACTCCATCTTTTCTCCTCACTGATCTGTAATTTTCCCGTCCACAAGCCTGATAATCCTGTCGGCTTTTGAGGCCAGATCCTCATTATGAGTAACCACAATAAAAGTCTGATTATACTCCCTGTTCAGCCGTCTGAGCAGTTCGTAAATCAGGTCTCCCGTTTTAGTATCAAGATTGCCTGTAGGCTCATCCCCGAGCACGATTGCAGGAGAACAGCTCAATGCCCTTGCAACTGCAACTCTCTGGTTCTGCCCTCCTGAAAGCTCACCGGGTTTATGATCCATTCGATCTTCGAGTCCTACATCCTTCAGAAGTTTTTCTGCAATTTCTATTGCTTCTTTCCTGCTTTTTCCCGCAATCAAAAGCGGCATTATCACATTTTCCAGGGCCGTAAAATCCGGAAGCAGGTGATGGTACTGGAAGACAAAGCCGAGCATCCTGTTCCGCATCTCGGAGCGTTCTTTATCCAACATTTTTGTTACATCTCTGCCGTCTATCAGGAGTTTCCCCGAGCTTGGAGTGTCAAGCAGACCTATCATATGCATAAGGGTACTTTTACCCGAGCCCGATGGACCGACAACTGCCACAAATTCCCCTTTCTTAATTCTCAAACTTGCATTGTCGAGGGCTCGAAATTCCATCCCGTTTTTATATATTTTTGTCAGATTTTTAAGCTCGATAATTGGGCTTTCTTCAATCATGCTTTTCCTGCGTTCTCAAAACCATTTTGATAAAATAGAGGGGCTCTTAAGTAAATAGCTTTTGGGCAGAGCACAGGAATCTGCGGAAAATCTCTTTTCAGGTAGCTTTCTTTTTTATCTACATAGAAATTTCTGTATTTTGTTCTTTTACTTCAGGCTTCTGCTCTTTCGTTCCAGGTCTTTGCTCCATCCCTTTTACTTATAATATAGGCTGCCGTGAGAATAAAACCGCAGCCGAGAAAAGTCGAGATATATAGCGGGTTTTTTAGGACGGTAATATCAAAGAAAATTCCGGAAACAGGCTCTACCAGGGCAAGAATACTTCCTGTCTGTGCCCTGATTCCTGAGATTCCTCTGAGGTAAATTACAGCCGCGAACGTAACAGTTAAGCCGAAGAAAAACAGGATATCAAGGTTTTCAATATAAACGGCAGGTGGGGTGGAGAGTGCAGACGGCAGCATAAATAGGAGGCTTATTCCGGTCAGCCAGAAAGTCTGAGCTATTCCGGAGTAGTCATCCCTGAGATACCGAATCGTTATTATGGTCGCACCGAACGACAGCCCTGAGAGTAGACCAAATATAAGACCTTTCCGGAAAGCGGGACTCGTATTTACCAGGATATCTCCCGGATGGGAAATCAGTAAGATCCCTGCAATTGCCAGCAAGAGGGGGAGAAAGCCTTTTCTGCTCCTGCATTCCCCGAGGATCGACGGAGCAAGCAGACTAACATACACTGGGGCCGTATAAAGCAAAAGGACAGCAACCGAGATCCCACTATATCGAATGGATGAAAAATAACATATGCCTGTTATCGCATTCAAAAAGCCCAGGATTAAAAGATACTTTCTTTTCTTTCCGAGCTTGAGCTGCCCAAGCTCTCGGTTGAGCAGCAGGTAGATAAAAATCATGCAGAAGCCAAAAAAGAGTCTGGAGAAAAGAATAGAACCGGCTGACATATCCTGGATTCTATCGAGAAAAATCCCTATAGTGCCGTAAATTATGCTGCCAGTTATAACTTCCGAATACGGCTTTAAAGAGTTTTCCCGCACAGGCATGGTCGACAATTAAAGTCTGTAGATATATATTTTTTTGGGCATCGGAAAAAATACAGGGCTGGATGGCTTTAAAAAAGACTAAGGAAATAAAAATTAAAGAGAGAGTTAAAAGATAAAGTTTCATTTATTCTGGACTCTTAAAGCCTGTTTTTTGCTGAAGAAAACCTTTTTCCCGAAGCCTGTTTTGTGCCAGAAAAACAGTCTTTTCAGGGAGACCGATTCGTCGAGGCTTATTACAACTGCTGCAGCAAGGATGAAGGTACAGCCAATAAGCATCCCACTGTGAATCGAGCTTCCGAGTATTGTGTAATCAAAAAATATACAGGAGACCGGCTCAAGCAGAGTGAGAATGCTGCCTGTAATAGCACTCACGCCTGCTACACCCCTTATATAAAATACTGCCCCAATTCCTGTAATCAGTACCCCGAAAAGCATGAGTATAGGGAGGTTGGCGACAAGTATATCCCGCTGAACAGAAATTGCAAATGGTGAAAGGAAGAACAGGCTGATTGCACTTTGCCAGAAGAGCTGGGTAAGCCCATTATATTCATCTCTGAGGTAACGAACTGAGATTATTACGCCACTGCTGAAGAAGCCTCCTGTAAGCCCGAAAAGCACTCCTTTAAGGTAGTTGCTACCAAATTCAAGCTGCTCGAAGCCTCCTTCCGGCCTTGTTACATAGAAAACGCCTAACAAACCAAGGAAGAGAGCAAGAATGGTTTTTCCAGTATTTTTTTCCCCCAACAGGACAGGGGCAAGAATGGTTAGATAAATAGGATCCGTATAAAGCAGCAGGACGGCTGAAGAAGCTCCCAGATAACGGATCGCCGAATAATAGGAAAACATTTGCGAAACATAAAGGATTCCCAGAAGAAGCAGATAATTTTTCTTTCTTTTTAGAGCAAGCTGACCTAAATTTCCGGTAATTGTGAGATAGAATAAAATTGCTAAGAGTCCGAAGAGCACTCTGTAGAAAATAATTGAGCCTATAGACATATCTTCCAGCCATTGCATATAGATTCCTACGGTACCGTAAATTACGCAGGCAATCAGTAGTTCAAAGTGATGTTTAAAAGCGGCAGTCATAGATTATTTAGAGGGTACGAATGTATATATATTTTTAGTAAGATAACACTTCGTAATAATTTTTATTATGTTCGGTGTACATCTTACTTTGCAGGCTATAGGTTAAGTTTTGAGATCAAAAGCGATTTTTACAGGTAACAACTCAGTTATGAAACTCTTGCAGGCTGAGCACTACACGCTGCCTGCTTCCCATCCTGTAGATGGTAAGCCCTTTGAGTCCCTTTTTCCAGGCATAAACCAAAGCCTGTTTGATGTCATCTTTTCCTGCGAAATCAGGCACATTGATGGTTTTCGAAATTCCGGCATGGCAGTGACGTTGGAACGCTGCCTGCATATCAATATGAGCCTTCCAGTCAATGTCAAGCGCGGACCTGAAGAGCCGCTTTTCTTCTTCACTTACAAGTTCGGGGTTTTCCACATTCTGCACGGTACCGTATTTATAGACGTGATCAAGAAGCCAGTTGTATTCAGTTTCCGGTAGTTTTGACCTGAAATGCGCCTTAAAAAACGGATGAACAAGCAGAAATTCCCTACCTACGGTCTCAGTCCGCCTGTATACCCAGCTGAAGACGGGTTCGATTCCTGCAGAACAGTTGGCAATAATGCTGATTGTGCCTGTCGGAGCGACTGCGGTTAGTGTAGCGTTTCTCATAGGAAGTTCCCATGTGGAATCCTCATATTCCGGAAAAGGCCCTATTTCTGCAGCAAGCTTTCTCGATTCCCTGACAGCAGCCCAGGTAATCTGTTCCATAAGTTTTTCCGCAAGCTCAAAAGCTTCCCTGGAATCGTAGGGCAGCCGGAGTTTTAAAAACATATCGTGGAGACCCATTACCCCAAGCCCTACTTTCCGGGTCCTCTTTGTCGCAACCTCAATTTCCGAAACCGGATAGAAACATTTATCAATTTCATTATCCAGGAAACGGATAGCTTTTCCGGCTACTTCCCTGAGAAAGTCCCAGTTTACTTTTCCGTCGATAACGAAGTAAGAAAGGTTTATGCTACCAAGGTTGCAGGATTCAAAATGCAGAAGCGGCTCCTCTCCACAGGGGTTTGTGGCTGAGATATCCCCAAGTGCAGGCGTGAAGTTATCCCTATTTATGCGGTCATAAAAAAGAATGCCTGGTTCGCCGTTTCTCCAGATTCCCTCGACAATCTCGGAAAATATGCACCCTACCGTCACCCCAGTTTCTCTATTCCAAACTTCGCCGGTCTTATCGGCTTCAACAAGTTCCATGAAAGCATCAGGAACCATGACCGAGAGATTGAAATTGCTCAGTTCTCCTTCTACATGCTTTGCCCTTATAAAAGAAATGATATCGTTGTGAGAAATATCAAGAATGCCCATATTGGCTCCTCGACGCCTCCCGAACTGTTTTACGATCTCAGTTGTTTCATTGAAAAGTTTCATGACGGCTACAGGGCCGCTTGCAGTCTCATCCCCAAACGGCCTGGGGGAACCGCCGGGGTGTATTTTTGAAAAGTTAAACCCTGTACCTCCCCCTGTTTTCTGGATCAGGGCTGCGGTTTTAATCGAATCGAAGATCTCCTCAACACTATCCTCTACAGGAATTACAAAACAGGCTGCAAGCTGTCCGAATTCAGTGCCCGCATTCATGAGCGTGGGCGAACTCGGGAGAAAAATCTTCCTGACCATGAGGTCTTTAAACTCCAGATATTCTTCTTCAGTTCTCGCAATTGCCTCTGCAACTCTCTCGCAGACGTCCTCCCAATCCTTTTCCCCTTTACATAGGTACCTGGTTTTAAGGGTTTCACTGGCCAGAAAGTTTAATCCTTCTTCTGTTTCCCACACAAAAATCTCTTCTCCCGTGAACATTCAGCAGGCTTCAGTCTCCGCTAAAAGAAGTTATATTCCTATTAGACGGGCTTTTTTATCATTGTATCCGAAAATACGATAAGAATTAGTGGTCAGAAAGAATGGTTCAGAAAAAGTATAGACAAGAAGGGTAGATTTCACGGTCATAGTTAAAGTAAAGGTAAGCATAGAAAATAAAAAGTGTAGAATAAAAAATAGAAAAAAAGGAAAATAGAAAACAGAAAGCAGAGATTACCCTGAGGTGTAAGAAGTTTTAGACCAGTTCAGCCTTTATAATTTTCACTTCGGTTTTGGGTCGGTCCTGACGGTCAGTTTTTACTTTTCCGATGGCATCCACAACGCTCATCCCGTCCACTACCTTCCCGAAAACAGGATGCATCTTATCGAGATAATTATTATTTACAAGGTTAATAAAGAACTGACTGCCCCCTGTGTTAGGGCCTGCATTTGCCATAGATAGAGTGCCTTTGTCGTTCCGGTTGTGGTTTGTGAACTCATCGGGAATCTCGTAACCTGGCCCGCCCATACCTGTGCCTGTCGGGTCTCCGCCCTGAATCATGAATTTGTCTATGACCCTGTGGAAAATAACCCCGTCGTAAAAGCCTTTCTCCACGAGTTTTGCAAAGTTTCCTGCCGTAATAGGCATATCCTCAAAAAGTTCGATTGTTATATCGCCCATTGTGGTATGCAGAACCACTTTCTTTCCCTTCCATACAGCCATTGCTCTTCCTCTACCGGTCTTTTAGTTTTATTTTTGTTTGTGCCTGTCTTTTTGTCGGCTTCTTGTGCACTCTATGCTCACCTTACATGTAAATGCTTCGCT
>CAYSZA010000174.1:0-6399 GCA_964435275.1 uncultured Methanosarcinales archaeon
ATTAACATGAGTACAATCTGACATATTACGAATTATAATCTGTTACAATAATTTATTCTTATTAATCACTATCTTTGAAAAGCTGATAAAGCCTTTACTAAGGCTGAAGACGATACTAATCTATTTTTCTTCTGTTACTGTGAACCTTATAGCGAACTCTGTTCCGTTATCCCTTTTCAGTTCAAGCTCACCTTCTAACTGCTCTACAAGGGTGGTTATTAGCTGTAGGCCAAGACTATCAAGCTCTTCTACATTAAATTTTTCAGGAACGCCGACACCGTTATCTGAAATGATAAGAGTAAAACTGATAGCCTTACTATTTTCTTTTTTGTGCTCTCCATTTTCTTCTCTAAGGAGCTCGATTCGGATTTCTCCTTCATCTCTGCCGTAAAAAGCATGTTTGAGAGAATTAGAAACGAGTTCATTGATAATTATTCCTAAAGGAACAGCAACATCCATATCAAAGAATGCATTTTCTTCTAAATCCATTCTCAGGTGGATACTCTTACTTCTAAGACTATAAGTCTGGAAAAGGTTTTCAGCTAACTCCCTTATGTATGTAGGAAAATCTAATGTCTCAGTTCCTTCTCCCTTATAAAGCTCTTCGTGGATAAGAGCCATAGATATAACCCTATTCTGGCTTTCTCTGAAAGCCTCAATAACTCTCGGATTATCGAACTTATCAGCTTGGAGATCCAGAAGGGAAGAGATTACCTGCAGATTGTTTTTTATCCGGTGATGAATTTCCTTTTTACGTGCAATCTCTATATTCGCCAGCGTTTCCTCTGCCTTTTTCCTCTCTGTAATGTCTAGAACAAAGGCTATGCCTTCATTCCGAATCTGATCGAAGGCAGCTATTCCAACACTAACAGGTACGTGTGAGCCATCTTTACGGATGTATTCCTTCTCTCTGGGTTCTTTCACGCCAATGGTTTTCATCTCAGCAATGGCTTGCTCGTCCAAAGGTCGATACTTTGGCGGGGTCATATTGTCCCAGTTAACCTTTCCAGCCTGCAAGTCCTCGCGAGTGTAATCGATTATCTCCAGTAACTTGTCGTTAGCATCGGTGATCGAGCCGTCCAGATTAAAGTAAAATATACCGAGCATATCCGATTCGTAAAACTGGCGCAGGCGTGCTTCACTTTCACGCAATGCTTCTTCCGCCTTGATACGCTCAGTAACATCTCTTACAATACCTGAGATAGCCACAAGCTTTCCAGTGATGTCAAAGACAGGAGAAAGAGTAATTGAAACATTTATTATTGTATCATCCTTTCTTAACCGTAAAGTCTCATATTGGTGGACTTTTTCTCCTTGCATAACCTTTTCAGTTAATTCTTTTGTTTCTTCACGTAGATGGGATGGAGCAAGGATAGATACGCTCTTTCCAATGATTTCCTGTGCTGAATAACCATAAACCTGCTCTGCAGCTTTGTTCCAGCTTGTAATAATACCGTCAAGAGATACAGTTATAATAGCATCACTTGACGATTCAACAGCATTCGCCAGTGTCTGAATTTTTTCTTCTGCTCTTTTACGTTCAGTAATATCCTGGATTATTCCTTTCGCCCTGATAGGGTTATTGTCAGGATCAAAGATAACTTCGCTCTCCGCATGGACGATGCGCTTTTCTCCATTAGCTGTGATAATCCTGTAATCAATGCCAAAAGGCTTTTCGTTTAAAGCTTTCTTCATAGCATTGCCCACATATTCTCGATCATCGGGATGTATATAATTTAAAAATTCTTTATGAGGCGGAGGTAACTCTTGAGGATTAAGTCCAAAGATCCGATACATTCCATCAGACCAGCACGTTTCACCAGTTAAAATGTCCCATTCCCAATTTCCGATATGTGCCATTTTTTGAGCTTCAGAAAGACCTCTTTCACTCTCTTTCAACGATTTGTAGGCATTTTCAAGTTGCATCGTTCGTTCTTCAACTATTTTCTCGAGATTATCGAGTGTTTTTTTGAGCTTGCTTTCTGCCCTTTTTATCTGGGTAATATCACGTGCAGATGCAAAAACCCCAATAATCTTGCCGGACTCGTCCCTATAAATTGAAGCATTATATAGTACAGCAGTTGTGTGCCCATCCTTATGCCTGATCTCAAGAGGATAGTCCCGGACTTCACCATCTGTAAATACCTGCTGATAGCCTTTACTGGCTTTCTCGGGTTCGGTAAAATATTCTGAGAAATCAGCCCCTATCAGCTCATCTCTGGAATACCCGGTAACATGTTCTGTAGCAACGTTCACATCCATAATTTTGCCGTCAGGCCCAATGGTTACAAGAGGATCCAGGCTGGCTTCAATCAGGCTGCGGTTATATCTATTTGATAATCTTAGAGCTTCTTCTGCTTTTTTACGTTCGGTTATATCCTGAGTTATACCAAAACCGCCGATCAGTACGCCATTGTTGTCAAATTCAAGATATGCCCTTTCACGCACCCACTTAATCTTGCCGTCCACGATGATGCGATGCTCAATGTCATATGGCTCACCCTTCAACCATGCCTTCCATTTCCTTTCGACGAATTCTCTTTCCTCTGGATGGACCATTGAAAGAAATGTCTCACAGGTCAAAGGGGTACCTTTTGGGATGCCGAAAATATGGTGGGTTTCATCGGACCATGTCAATTCATTTTTACGTATATCCAGGCGCCAGCTTCCAAGATTTCCAACAGTCTGGGCACGGTCAAGATCCACCCTATTCTTCTGCAGCGCATCCACCAGAGTATCGCGTTCCACTAGCGATTTGGCTAACTTGAGATTGCTATAACCTAGCTGTGAGACCATGTTAGCAAATGTCATGAGAAAGGACATACCTGTGTCTACAGCCTCCCTGCTCAACCGTGGGACATTTTCAAGTGCTGCTATGTATTCTTTTTCGCTAAAACCATATTGTCTAGCTTGGGATCGGAAAAGCTCGTAGTCCAGAGGCTCGCCCTCAAAAAAGAACTGTCCTGAGAAGGCGTTACCTACGTGCTGGCCGCCCACAATAATGGGGGTCGCTATGTCCCACATATTGTTTTTGCATTTGTACAGCTTAAACTCACCAGGGGAAACACCTGAGGATAATTTTGTATCGCTTTCCGCGCAATGCTTGCAGGTTTCGGGGCAAACCCTGTGAAATTTTGTGCAGATATCCTGCCATCCGACGCCTACCAGCACATTGCCTTTGAGATCGACCAGGGCCATAGTAGTGTGAGCAAGTTTATAAAAATCATCCATAAGAGACTGGATCACCTGCGTATCAATGATATCAGCAAGTTCCAAGTTTGCCATCTCCCGAGCTTCACTTCCTTGAAGCTTTTCTTCAAAACACTTTCTTGGCATTTATATCGAACCATATAAATTTACGCATTTTTCTTCAGGTACGGGGTAAAACTCGACCAGGTATACGCTTTTTACCGTTTTAACTTCCATTTTTTCCGGGCTATTCCGGAAAACTACCCTTCGCACAAAATCTAGGAGATATTAAGGCAGCTTTTCCCCAACTCCTACACCCCATTCGTGTAATAAAGGCTCATCCACCACATTTGAGTAAATAACCTTCCCGTCTTTTCCTACACTGAGCGCAGGATTCGGATTTTTTGCCGGAAATTGTTCCATTTTTCTCATTCTTCCTACTCAGACTTGTCTTCTTTAATAGCATTTTTGATGGCGGTAGGTCTGTATTTAGTAAACAGTGAGAATAAATTAACATTTTAATGGCTATATTTTTATTTATTTCGTTCTATTATATGTTATATAATTATATCTGAGGTGAAAGATCAAGCCGTTAAATAATTAACCTGTTCTTGAAAAGTAAAACGTTTACTGGAACTGATTCCTCAGTTCAATTGTGAAACATCATACCTATCTATAAATCTTTAATGATAAAGAAAAAAGATAAAATATGGTTGAGCTGGTCTCAAAATTCTATATTCTCCAAATTTGTATTTTGTTATACAATTGAATTTATAATTGTGAAAAATGATTCTTAAAGCTTTACTTATTTAATGATAATCGATTTTGAGATCAATTCTTCCTTTTTTATATACGAGATTTAGTTCTGGATACTGATTTCTATTTCGAAACTCTCATTATTTATACGTAGAAACAAATAATTATAATGTATCAGAAGAAAAAACAGGACAGAAGTTAAAGGAGGAGTGCTGCCAGAACTGGACATTAGCAGTTTCTCAGGCAACGTCTCAACAATTTTCACGTTGGTCTATGTTCCCTGTTCTTTTTTTCATTGAAGGGGGCAAAGTAATCTGGAATTTATCTACGAAAAGGAACAGAATATCACAAAGTCACCCTTACAGTCTTTTAAAATTGGAGTAAGTTATGAAGATTCTTGTACTCTACTCAGGCGAACTTGGGAAGAAAGTTATTCAGAACCTGATTAATCCGGGAAATTTCTGCGTGTCCTGTGGGGAACTCTGCAACCACTGCAGGCAGGCCAGGAAGTCATATGCAAACCTGATCGTAGGTATCCATGAATTTCCCGAAGATCTGCCCACATTTATAGAAGAGCCCGATCAGTATATGCCTCAAAAACTTCCGGAATGTGATTTGATACTTGCCATTGGCATCCACCCCGACCTCCTTATGGCCCTTCCGGACGTTGTGCAGAAAACGAAGGCGAAAGCCGTAATCGCACCTGCTGAAGACTCAAAGAAGACCCCTGCAGGTGTCCTTGAGCAGCTTAGAAAAGAGCTCGAAGCCATTGGAGTTGAATTTGAGGGGCCAAGGCCTTTCTGTGCGCTTGAAAAGACCGGAAAACCCATTATAGATGCATTCATTGACCTTGGCTTCGGAAGACCTGTGCTCAGGATCGAAATGAGCCCTGATGGAAAGATGTTCATAGGTGCAGGCGTGCTCAGGGATGCTCCTTGCGGCTCCACCTGGTTTGTGGCAAAGAAGCTCGGCTGGACTGACGTTGAAGGATATAAAGAAACTATTTCAGGAGCTCATCACTCCTATCCCTGTACCGCAAGCATGGATAAAGACCCTCAGCTAGGGGACACTATCCTTCATAAGGCCGGATATATCATAAGGGAAGCCGCGGAGGATGGAATGGAATGCGCAAAAAGGGAAAAATCGCGAATTTCTGCAAGCAGTGGAAATGAAATTTCAAGCACCAGCTTCTGAAAGGTAAGTTTCAGTTAACTAAAGAAGTTTTCCAAGAAGATGTTACAGTTAAAATCCAAAATTCCTTTATTTGCTTACGACAAGAAAATAAAGCATCAATATTGTGTTTCGGCAGAATGAGTCCGAAACCTATACCGATAAATCTCAGCAAGCAAGCTTGTTGAAATAAGATTTTTAATCTGAGTCCGGGTTCATTTACTACTGAATTGACCCGTTTTCGTAATTATTACGGTAAAAGCTTAAGGGATTTGGAAGGTACTGGGATTAAAATCCCTGAAAAGTTAATACTTCCTTTTCCCTTTAATGCGCTTAATTGCAATAAGTGCACCTACTGGAAAAGTACCTGAAGAGTACTTTTAGCAGCTGGGGCATGTCATTTTCAGTGTAACAGAGGTAGTATCGGATTTTCCATCCTTGCCTTTTACAGTGTATTTGAAACTGTCCGTGCAAGATTCTTTACGACATGCCGATGACGGTTTGTAGCAGAATGTGCCGTTACTCTTCATCGTCACTGCGCCGCCTTTCTTTGTAGTGATAGTCCCTGTAGTTGTAACTTTAAGGCTACATCCTTTGTCATTCTTCAGTACTGTACCAAAGCAATATTTAACTTTTGGACATGATTTAAGTTTAAAACTATACGAATCTTTTATTGCGTCTGTTTTTTTGTTACAACTGTTGCCGTTGCCACACGCTGCTCCTGTCATTGACATGACAAAAAAGACTAACGTGAAAATACATATTGTCTTAAACATAATTTTTCTCATTATTTTTTCCTCTTTATCTTATTGGGTTTTATTTTATCCTGCTAGATTTTATCTGATCAGGAAATACCTGTGATCGAAATTCACTGGTAAATGTTAACATATAAGCATACTTATTTTCATAAATTTGAATAAAAATAGAAAAACAGGTTTAAAGCTTTATGAAACTTTATCTTCAAATTTAAAAGATTATAAAATTAAGAATCGTTCTAACTATCTTACATATTCGTTAAAATAAAAATGTAAGACATTTTAAGAGTTTATGCCTCTGAATATCTTCCGATAACTCCTTATATTCAAAAAAATTGCCTCAGTGATGTTCTTTTCTGTAGAGCTAATTTATTATGATATCTTATTCTGACTGGGGGCCAGATGTGCATTATTTCAAGAAAAGAAAGCCAATTCTTTGCACATAGAAAGTTACACTTTAGCACATAGAAGGTTACACTTTAGCATATAGAAAGTTACACTTTAGCATATAGAAAGTTACACTTTAGCA
>CAYSZA010000175.1:0-6398 GCA_964435275.1 uncultured Methanosarcinales archaeon
TTAGTCCGGGCAGACGACTCGGATAAAGTAAAAATAGCCTTACATGATCTAGAACGATACGGACATATTCAATTTTCAGCTACTCCAAAATGCATAGAACCAAACTATGCTGATGAGCTTCTTGTTAGTGTAATGGGCGTATCCCTGAAGTCAAAATGTAACTCTGCGGCACTGGTAGAACTGAATAATCATGCAGGGGCGGCAATTAGCAGGCTGAAGAAAATTCATCCTCCTGCTCACATAATTATTATCAGTCCAAGGCACAAAATGTTTGAAGAACTGGCCGGCAAGTTTCCAAAGTATCCGGAATTTGACCGGACCTTTAACCATCAAAAGAACTCACAGAGCATGGAAATCATTCAGGAGAAAGGGGAGCCTTCCAATCCCATGCATAAAGAATAAAGAGGTCCGTTAATTACTAAATCAACTTTGTTACTAACTTTTGGATCTTGCCTTTAGATTTAACCTTTAATTTTTTAAGCACAGATTATTGGAAGTCCTGTTTTGAGCAGGAACCAGTCTTCAGTCTCAGTCTGGAAACGTAAGTATACAGGCTTTCCACATCTTTAATTTCTTTTTGAGAGATCAGCCTGAGTTTATTTCGGATCTCAAGCTCAGGTCTCAGGCCAAAACTCTCTAAATATCCTGAGAGCTTTATGGCAAGCAGATCGCCCCGTCTGTCCCAATCGGTTAATATAACTACTTCGCCCCCAAGCTGGGCAATTCTCTCGGAGAAATTAAAAAGAGAGTGTCGGGTTGCAAGTTCAAAATTACCTTCAATTCCAAGCCTTTTCAGTGAGAGTACATCTCTTTTTCCTTCTACGATGATAATCGCTCCCCTTACTGAGTATTCTGAAAGTTCGGAGAGCAGTTCTTCAATTCTCTCAAGCCTTTTTCTGTAAATCTCAGGATCAGCCACGTTGTTTGCAACCTTTTTATCAATTAGAACATTAAGAAAACAGCAAAGCACTTATTAATATCTACAAAATTTACTTCTCGAACCCGTTCTCTCGAAAGCCTGTTCTTTCTTAAAATTCAGTTTTATTTCTTTAAATGGGCTCCAAAAATCGAAATAGCCTGTTGATATGAAATCCCTTTTAACAACACAGATTTTTTACTGTTTGTTGCCCCACTGTTTATAAGGATATCCGAACTGCTTATTCCGAAGAGATTGGCAAGGCATTCCACAAGCTGTTCGTTTGCCTTTCCTTTCTGGGCATTTTTGGTCAACTTTACTTCAATTCGCTTACGCCATTCATTATAACCACTCGGAACCGAAACTGACCTGGAGCCGGGAGTAACCTCGATATCAACAATTATATCGGAGCCCAGATCTGTTATTGCTTCTTCGAAGGACATATCTCTTACCTTTCTGAAGGTATTATATAAATCAATAACGAATCGACCTGTTAAAACAAAGAAACAATCGTAAAAAATGAGAAGATAAAATTAAAGTTTTAAATAAGATTTAGATTCGTTAATCAAAGAATATGTAGGTGAAAGCTTTTGAAATCAGGAAAAAATAGTGCTGTAGCCCGGGCGCACTAACTCCGAAAGCTCATCCTCTGGTTTTCCGCAGTCACTTTCAGTTACCCTCGTGCCGGGCAGTGTCACACTATCGATGTACCGCATTGGGGTTGTCTGTACACTCACAGTCAGGATTTCCCATTACCTCATGCAAGGACCTATACAATGCGACGAAGCCACATTATATACATACTAATATATAAAAATATCGTCGAACTATGGATTCATCGCATTATGTATATATTTACAGGAGGTAATTATATCAAAGACTCATTCTCCTGAGAAAAAATTGATTTTATTTGCATTCTTGAAGAGTTAAACCCTGAAAAGGCTTACATTCTCAAAAAGATTGTTTTAATATTAAAAAATCTGAAGGAAAACTTATATATTATGTATATGTTTGCTCTTCCGCAAATTAAGCACAGACGTTTGGTGTTTAGCAGAGGTGCGTATATATGTACGGCACTGAACAGGTAATTCCCGGAACAATTATTGCAGGCCCCGAACTGGAACCTATTGAGGGGTATATCTGCGTAAATAAAGGAATAATTACGGAGATCGGAGAGGAACGTACATACTCTACCAACATAGTAGCTCCCTGCTTTGTCAATGCTCATACTCACCTGGGAGATTCGGTATTTAAAGATCCTCCTCTGGGAAGAATTTCCGGGTTTAGGATCCAAAAAGACCTGGATGCTCTTGTAAAGCCTCCTGACGGGTTAAAGCATAGGATTCTAAGGGAAACGTCATACAGAACAATGATCGATTGCATGAGAAAGTCCCTGCTGGATATGATCGAAACCGGAACCTGTGCTTTTGCGGACTTCAGGGAAGGGGGTGTCGTAGGGGTGGCAGCCCTGAATAAAGCTCTCGAAGGACTCAGACTTCATTCTATGGTACTGGGTAGACCCACAGAGCCTGAATTGCCCCTTCAGGTAGTACTTGCTGAAGTAAAAAGGATTCTTCTGCGTTCAACAGGGCTTGGAATGAGTGGGGCAAATGATCTTGATCTCGAACTGCTGGAGGAAATTTCCACCTGCACACGGCAGCACAAGAAGTTCTTTGCAATCCACGCAGGAGAAAAAGACACGAGCGATATAGAAAAAGCATTATCTCTTGAACCGGATCTCCTGATTCATCTGACAAATGCTACAAAGAGAGAGCTTGAGTACGTGGCTGATGAGGAAATTCCGGTTGTTGTATGCCCCAGGTCTAACCTTGTTACAGGAGCCGGAAGGCCGCCTGTTGCTGAGATGCTTGAAGCTGGAATAAGGGTAGCTGCAGGAACGGACAATGTAATGTTAAACTCTGTAAATATGTTTGCTGAAATGGAGTTTATGTCTAAGGCTTTTTCGATTGATGATAGGCAAGTATTTAAAATTTGCACACTTAATGGTTCTTTTGTAATGGGGCCTGATTCTACGGGTTCGATACAAAAGGGGAATAAAGCTAATCTCATGATCCTGAATGGAAGTTCCAATAATCTTGCAGGAATAAAGAACCCCATAAGTGGAGTCACAAGGCGGGCAAGACCCGATGACATACTATCGGTACTTCATTCGTAAAGCAAATGGAGAACAAACATGATGAGCGAATTTTACCGGAATATAGTGATTGCAACAGACGGATCCGAGAATAGCCATAGGGCTATTTCTTACGGTATTGAGATTGCAAAACTCAGCGGGGCCACGGTTCACGCTCTTTACGTGGTTGATACAACTTCTTATTCCTCGATACCGATGGATGCGGGCTGGGAAGTAATGTATGAAAACCTGAGAAGAGAGGGGGAGAAAGCGGTCTTTGAAGTCAAGGAGCGCGGAGATACCTCAGGGGTTGAGGTAAGAGAAGTTCTGTTAGAAGGTCACCCGAGCAATGAGATTATAGATTTCGCAGAGAACAACAATGCTGACCTGATAGTTGTGGGCACCCTTGGTAAAACCGGGCTCGACAGATTTCTGATGGGAAGCGTTGCAGAAAAAGTAGTAAGAGGCTCAAAAGTCCCGGTCCTGGTTGTCCGGAGTGAAAAACAAAGTTAAGACTTTCTGTCAACTGGAAGCCTTTTGAGAAAAGAGTATAAGAGAATGAAAACCAGGATTCAGAGTACAAAAAGGTGTAGATTACATGCCAAAGAACATCTTCATTGAAGATATCATGGTAAGGGACGTAGCAAGCACAACCCTACCAGGTTCAAGGGATGAGGTTCTTAAAATACTTAAGAACAAACATATTTCAGGAGTTCCGGTACTTAAAGATTCCAAAGTTGTGGGAATTGTAACCAGGACAAATCTTTTACAGAACCCTGAAGAAGAACAGCTGGCCCTTCTTATGACACGTGACCCGATAACCATATCTCCAGGATCGGATCTGCAAACTGCAGCGCGCCTGCTTCTGGAACACGGCATAAGAAGGCTCCCGGTAGTTGATGAAGGGAAACTTGTAGGGCTTGTTACGGTGGCAGATGTCGTGGGCACAATTGCAGACATGAACATCGACATTCCGATTAAGGATTATGTAGAAAAGGAAGTTGTTGCGATATACAGTGAAACTCCCCTGCCTGTTGTTGCCAGAATTATGGAACTTGCAGGCGTCAAGGCTGTCCCTGTATTGGATGCAGGTCTGGAGCTCGTAGGAATAATCTCGGATCGGGACGTTATTTCTGCCAGTATAATTGAAGATAGCGTGGAGATGTCAGACATGTCTTCAGGCTCGGACGACGATGCCTGGACCTGGGAATCGATGCGGGACACCATGAGCATCTACTACAGCGTGTCAAGAATTAAAGTTCCTAATCTGATCGGAAGCGATATAATGATCAGAGAACCGATAACAGCTACGTATATTGCATCTGTCAGTGACTGTGCACGGAAAATGAAGCGGAACAGGATTGACCAGGTTCCGATCATCAACTCAAACCGTAAACTCCAGGGTCTTTTGAGAGATCATGATCTCCTGAAGCCTCTGGTGGAAATGGAATAAACTAAATAAAAGCTCGCTTCGAAGAACCGTTAGTTTTTCCAGTCAGGAGGCGTTCTCCCTAAAGACGCTTCCGAAAAATACTTTTTTTTCAGGAGCTAGAAAAATGGACAGGCCTTTTGTTTTTATTAACTCTGCCATGTCAGCCGATGGCAAACTCTCAACAAAGGAAAGAAAACAGGTTAAAATCTCCGGGAAGCTTGATTTTGAAAGGGTGGACGAACTCCGAGCCCAAACAGATGCGATTATGGTAGGGATAGGAACTGTCCTTTCGGACAATCCGAGCTTAACCGTAAAGTCTCCAGAGAGAAGGGCAGCCAGGAAAGCCACCGGAAAAAGCGAAAATCCGGTAAGGATTATAGTGGACAGTTCAGCAAGGACTCCTCAGGATGCCGATATTTTCAAAAAAGGGGAAGGAATAAGAATTATTGCAGTTTCAAATTCTGCGCCTGCTGAAAACGTAAAGAAGCTGGAAGAAAAAGCTATTGTTATCAGGACAGGGACTGAGAAAGTCGACCTTCGGGAGCTTCTGGGGAAATTAAAGGGAATGGGCATAAACACGCTTATGGTAGAGGGAGGGGCAACCCTGAATTGGGGAATGCTCTCCGCAGGCCTTGTTGATGAAATCTACACCTTCATAGGAAACCTTATCATAGGTGGCGTTACGTCTCCTACTTTTACTGACGGGGAAGGATTCTCAGAAGCCGAAATCCTTAAGCTTGAACTGCTCTCAGCCGAAAAAATCGAAGATGGCATACTCCTTAAATGGAAGGTCAAAGACAGGCAAGCAAAATAAAAGAAAGTAAGAAATCATTCCTATTTCCTTTTCCATTAATAACTGCCCTCAAATTTCAATTTTTTTCCTGGTTTTCACTTTTCATGGCTTTATTCTTTATGATTTTTACTTTTAGTGATTTTTACTTTTAGTGATTTTTACTTTTAGTGATTCTTACTTTTAGTGATTCTTACTTTTAGTAGTTCTTACTTTTAGTAGTTCTTACTTTTAGTAGTTCTTACTTTTAGTAGTTCTTACTTTTAGTGATTTTATTTCTTATCGAACTACCAGTCGAGTTTTACTGACTTGTTAAACGATATCGGGCTTAAGGTTATGTTTTTCAAACTCACCGTTATGATATACGAAGACTTCGAGTTCACACCTGCCTTTAAGAAATTCCCGCATTCTGCGGTCGTATATACTCTGGACGTGTTTCAGGCCGTTTTTCTTGAAGTGAGCCTCTACAGCTTCAAAAAAACCGATCATCTGTGTCAGGTAAGCCTCTTCATAGTCCCGGGTTTCCCGCGAAATTGATTCGCATTCAGAAGCCCCAAGTTCGGAATTATAGCTCCCGTGTTCGTTTAAGCCACTTATCTGCCGCCAGTCCACCATGCCTGAGTCGTCAGTTTCCCGATGGAGCATATGTGGATAGATCCTGCAGATTGAAGGGCGAATGTCATATATTTTACAGCGCTTATTCTCAAGGAAAATGCAGGAGCCGTCAGGTTTCGTTTTCAGGGCATAGCCTGAGACATAAAACCTGCCCTTCTGGTCGCAAAACTCGTAATAAGGAGCAGGAGTAATGGAATCCGGATCTATCTGCCTTATAACGGCCAGGTCTGCCTCGAGCAGGAAAACGTGGTCGTTAAACTCCTTAGTACAGCAGCGTGCACACAGTTCACACCTGAACCCCAGTTCCTTAATTATGCCGATAAATTCATGATCAGGAAATTTCTTTACGCCCGCAAGCTCTTCTCGTGCATCTGCGAGCCTTGATTCAATATTATTATTTTTTACGCTAATCACCTTTTTAAGAACAAGCCTACAAACCTTTTCACAACCCTTTTCAAAAAAGTCTTGACCGCAAACTTTTTCAAAAAAAGTTTGATCACAAGCCTTTTGA
>CAYSZA010000176.1:0-1940 GCA_964435275.1 uncultured Methanosarcinales archaeon
TCCTTAATATTTTCGAGAGCTTCTTCTTTAGTCTTTCCTTCACTTATGGCAGCAGGAATTTCAAGGCATTGGGCAGTATAGCCTCCTTCATCAGATTTTTGAAGCCAGACTTTAAACTTCATGGTCATCCTCTCCCTGTGTCCACCAGCTTTTCGTTTGCGGTCAAAATCTCAACTCCTAGTTCGCTGAAATCCTTGTCATGGGTTACGAAAACCATATTTTTTGCGCGGCAGATCTGGGCAAAGAGAAGGTCGTTGAAATCGTACTTTCCCTGCTCGAACATGTCCATGACTTCAGGAAGGTCTATAGCCTCCATTTCAGGGTCGCAGGCAAGGGTGCTTTTGAGAATTTTTCTTACGTTGTAGGCTATTTCCTGGGCGATTGCCCGGAAGGCCAGAGAGTTTCGAAACTCCTTGAACCTCGTAAAGTCGGTCTGCTGCTTGAATTCTATTCGGGAGAAAGCGTTGATGAATTCAGAAATTATCATGCAGTTTATATAGATCGTGCCGTCGGAGTTCCTGATTTCTCTTAAGGCTCTGGAATAGGCATCCGACCGCTGGTCAGGCCAGCCGATCGGGCCGTAGATGTAGAGCCAGATGTTGGTGTCGAAAAAATATCCCTTGCCTTCGGGAAAATCGTATTTGTCTATGGAATGCACCTTTATGGGAAGAGATTTTACGGGCCTGGGTCCGCCTGCGCGAAGCCTTGGGCGGCGCCTCACAGGATAAACGGTTGCGTGATGAACGCTCTTACGCATCCTCTTCTCCTCCAAGCACGTCTTTCAGCGCCTTCCTGCAGGTATAAGCGTGCTCAAAATAGGTTTTTGCCCGCTCGATGACCCTCTTAAGGATGATCTCGTCTTCTTCGGAGATATCCGTGAATGAGAGGTTGTTCTCAATCTGTTCTGCGGGAAAACAGCCGTAAAGCTGCCCTATTGCCGAATTCAGGAAGGCAGGCGTCAGTTCGCTCGCCTCTGCAAAAGAAAGTTCGATTTTCTTATTTTCGCAGAGCTCGGCCGTAATTCTATCGTAAACCTTCTGCCCGTCACAGGCAGCAACGCAGCAGTTTTCCCCGGCAGTTTCAAAAACGTTGATCTTTACCCTTTCTTCCGTAAGTATCCCCATATGCTTATACTCATAATGGTTTAAAAAGCTCAGGGTCTGAATCCAAAACCGGCATCCAAAAACCTGTCTTTGCTGTTAACTTCGATCTGTATACCTGCTCTTGCCACACGACTTGAGTATTGATAATAGCTTGAGTATTAAAAAATACCAAGTTTCGGTCAACCTTCAGCCGACATTAAGTTGATCTTTAGTTGGCTTTCAGTCGGCCTTTTTGAAGAAAAGCCAGCCTTTTTCCCCCTTTCCGTACTTTGTCCTGATCAAAACGTAGTTCCCCTTCAATTTCTCTCCTTCAAGTATTACCACAATTTCCTTTTCTTCACGTTTCAAAAGTTCAAAAGTTCCCCTATCCCAGATCTCAACCGTACCGGCTCCGTACTCCCCTGCCGGGATTTCTCCCTCAAAACCGGCATATGCAAGAGGATGGTCTTCAGTCTGGATAGCAAGCCTTCTGATGCCTATTTCTTTGGGGGGCTCCTTTGGCACGGCCCAGCTTTTCAGGACCCCGTCCATCTCCAGGCGGAAATCGTAGTGAAGGTTGCGCGCATCATGGCGCTGAACCACAAAAACCGGTTTGCCCGAGCTTTTTTCGAAATTGCTGGTCGAAGGCTCAGGCGTCTTTTTAAAATGTCTCTTCTTCTCATATTCTTCAAGCATGGAGGATCAACAAAAAAATATGGTTTTGGAGAAATAAAAGTTAATGTGGTAGGGCAGGAGTAAAAGTAAGAAAAAGAGGAAAAAATGCAAAGCTCGGTAGAAAATCTGGATTTAAAAATGGAGAAATAATGGAGAAATAATGGAGAAATAATGGAGAAATAA
>CAYSZA010000176.1:2040-5171 GCA_964435275.1 uncultured Methanosarcinales archaeon
ATGGAGAAATAAAACTTACTTTCGACTTCTAGCCAGAGCATAGTCTGAATAGATTCTCAAAAACTCTTTGTCAGTTTGCAGCAGTACGGTTTCAAACATGGCTACATGGATTTTTTCCTTTCTGGCAATGTCAAGCAAAACTTTACGGATCTCTTCACTTTTCGCCAGATTTGCCATCTGCTCATAAACATTAATCGCATCCAGTTCCGCAATCATGGCAGCTCTAAGAATTTCTTTATCAATGTCTTCAGGTCTGGTTTTCTCAAGATCTGCAAGTACTTCTGAAAGCAGGTTTTCACCCCCTTAAATGTGCCCTATAAGATATGGAAAGGCAAGAGTAATGTTTCTTTCTATTGGAAATCTCATTCTCAAACCCAGTACTTTATTAAAATAAATCTATTGAAATCGAATGTTAACAAGTGAAACTAAAGAGTTGAGTACTCCATATGATCTATTTTTCTTTACTCATATATTACTCATATATTCTACTCCAATTAAGAGCAAATCATATTTTTTAGTGAATTTTCAGCTTACTTTTAGCTTTTAGAAGGCACTTATAGAAACAAAATGGTTAAGTTACATAATAAGAAATTGAATTCAGTAGGAAAAAGACTTATAGACAAATTTCATAATACTTCTATAAGCAAGTTGCAAAATAATGATAGAAGTATATATCCCAGCCAGCTTTAAGAAAAGTTCTGCAAGCTGTCCAGGTGACAATCTCACTGAGGCTAAAGATCTTGAAAAGAACAAAATTTTCTCAGCTTAAAAAAACAATATCCTCTCTCATTGTACTTATGGTCTTGATCTCGTACTTGCCGGGCAGTTACGGTCTTGCTTCAGGAAATGCCGAAGACCCTGAAATGGCGCAGAACTGTACACCTTCTGCCGAACCCGTTGTCGAATCCGCGATTGAAACGACACCGATGAACCCCGACTTTCTGGAAGACTGGCAATCTATCTCGATTGAATCTCTTTCTCCAGGGATCAAGTACGGACAAATTTCAGCTACGGGCTATAAACCTTCCCCTGTGAACCTGCCAGAAACTGCAAAACATGAAGGAAAACTTTTGGTGGGAGCTTCGGATTCAGACCTTCCAGCTGTCTATGATCTGCGTAAGGAAGGGAAAGTAACAGCCGCAAAGAACCAGGGGAAGGATGGAAGCTGCTGGGCTTTTTCAAGTATTGCTTCTCTTGAGTCTTATATTCTGGGAAAAGAAGGAGAAAGTTATGACTTTTCCGAAAACCACATGAAAAATCTTGTCTCAAAAAGTTATCCGGATGGGTTTGATCTTACCCCATACGAAGGTGGTAACGCATTTATATCAACAGCATACCTTTCCCGCTGGAACGGGCCTATAGATGAATCCGAAGATCCTTATAACGACTTGTCTACCTATTCCCCAGAAGGACTTTCAGTACAGAAACATATACAGGAAGTGCTTTTCCTGCCCGAAAGGACAGGTTCTCTGGATAACGAGGTTCTTAAAAGAGCACTTCTGGAATACGGAGCTGTATACACCACAATGTACTGGAATCTGGTGTATTATCAGGGAAAAAATTACACTTACCGATTTACAAGGAACCTGCCCGTCAATCATGCCGTAACCATTGTAGGCTGGAATGATTCATTTGATAGAAATTCGTTTGCACAGGTTCCGCCTGGAGATGGGGCTTTTATAGTGAAGAATAGCTGGGGGGAAACCTGGGGTGAGGACGGGTACTTTTATATCTCCTACTACGACACGAAACTTGGATATAGTGAAAGCGCCGTGTTCACAGCTGAAAGTAAGGATAATTATGACAATGTATACCAGTATGACCCTCTGGGATGGATAGCATCAAAAGAATACCCGGGGAGCCTGGTTGCCTGGGGGGGCAATGTTTTCCTTTCGGAAAGGAATGAAATCCTGAAAGCCGTAGGATTCTACACTACGGACCTAAATACGGCTTACGAGATATACGTCTATAAAAACCCTGTTTCCGGTCCTGTTAATTCAGAACAGGGATTCGTTGCACAGGAAAACGGCCGATATCCCTTCCCAGGGTATCATACACATGTGCTGAAGTCAGTAGTGCCAGTACGTGCCGGAGAAAAGTTCTCAATAGTTATAAGATTCATTAACCCCTCAGCTTCAGGCCCTCTTGCAGTCGAAGAGCCTGTAATCAGTTACAGCAGCAAGGCACAGGCCAATCCCGGAGAAAGCTATGTGAGCCCTAATGGAATCAAGTGGGAAGACTTGTCAGGAAACTCGGAAGCAAATCTCTGCATTAAAGCCTTCACAACCAATAATGAGCTTCCCATTGCTGATTTTTCCTCAAATATTACATCAGGGACGTATCCTCTTACAGTCCAGTTCACAGATCTTTCCAGTAATGCATTTTCCTGGAAGTGGGACCTGAACGGTGATGGGAAAATCGACTCAATAGTTCAGAACCCGGTCTATACCTATATGTCTTACGGGAATTATGCCGTCTCTTTGACTACAGGTAACAGTAAAGGGTTTGACACCGAGACAAAACCCGGCTATATAACAGTGATCCCTCTTTCAATAAGTTCAACCCGCCCCACAGGAAGTGTCACAACCTACAACGGAGAGAAGCAGGAGTTTGGGATCATTACAAACCATGTTTGCGATGTAAACTGGTACCTTAACGGAGAAAGGAAGGGCTCCGAATTCCGTGTTAAAAGTAGCTCATACTCCGAAATTATCCATTCACCAGGTTTTTATAATGTAACAGTACTTGCCATAAACGGGGACGAAAAAGTTACACGAAGCTGGAACTGGACAGTTTACGCCTGGAACCCCTGGGATGACCCGGCTTCTCAGGAAGGGAAAAATGTAAGTACTGAAGAGCTGCAGAAAGCTATCCATATTTATCGCAATGGGCTGCAAATCCCTGAAACGGGAGCAGAACTCACGAACGAGAGGCTCAAAGAACTTATTCTGCTCTGGCAGGAAGGTCCCGGGGAGTGACAGTCTCGGCAATAAAAATAGAGAATAAAGCAAAGAAAACAAATAAATTAAGGAATTAAAAAAGAAAAATAAGGGAAGAAGAGGGTAAGAACAGACAAGGGAAGAAGAGAGAAGGAGAAAAATAGAGGGAGAAAGCAGGTAAGAAAAGGAGAA
>CAYSZA010000176.1:5271-6384 GCA_964435275.1 uncultured Methanosarcinales archaeon
GAGAAGGAGAAAAATAGAGGGAGAAAGCAGGTAAGAAAAGGAGAAAGGTAAAAGGAAGGACAAATAAGTAAGAGGGAAAGAGAACAGGTAGGAAAGAGGGGGAAAGATAAAGGAAGAAAGAACAGGAAAAAGGCTGGAAATAGACCTGCTTTTCCGGAGTTATTTTTTCTTTTCCAGAGTCTGTTCGATACCTTCCGCGATTTTGACATTCATGAGGAAATCATCAACGGTTGCAAGCAGGGAACCTATCTTTTCAGAATGAAAGCGGACAGCAACCTTTTCGTCACTGATCTCACATTCCATACTTCGGAGGTTATCCGGAGAAAGGGCCTGCAAAATTCTGGCAGCGGACCTTCTTGATTCGGGATCCGGAAACTCAATCGTACCTGTAATTTTCATAACATTCCTCATCGTTTTCCAATTTATCTATTCTCTTTTATTTTGCTTTTCCTTTTCCGGGCTTTCGGAGCTGGTCACCTACTATTCGGTCTGCAATCCTCAGGAATTCCTCTTCACTTCCTATTGGAAGGGCAGCACCGGAAGCTACACTGTGCCCGCCTCCGCTTCCTCCGACTGCACCTGCGGCTTCCCTCAGGGCAAAAGAAAGGTCAAGGCCCTTTGAGACGAGATCCCGAGTACCTCTTGCCGAGACTTTAAGGATACCTTCGGATTCGTTTACGCAGATAAAAGGTAATTCCGGGTGAAGATAGCGTACAACTGTGCTTGCAAGGCTTCCGGCAGAGAGGGCATCAGCGGTAATAACGTACCAGATATTCTCCCCTTTGCGAATTTTTCCTACATTTTCCCTGATGTTCAGTGCGAGTTGCTTCTCGTGTTCTCTCTTAAGAGAAAGGGCTTCATTGACAATCTCCCGGTCTTTCAGGCAGAGAGAAATAGCCAGCCCATAGGTTTTCTGCTTTCCGCACGTATTAAGAATAGAGATAAAATCATAAACATTTGTTACAAGTTCTCGGTTCAGGAGTAAAATTTCTCCTATTACAGCTTCAATAGCTTCCGGGCTTGCCTGCCTGACAAGTTTCAGGGCAACAGCATTGGCAAGCCTGGAGACTTCCTCCTCAGACAGGGCTTCAATCTTTCCCGAAAGCCCAAGCT
>CAYSZA010000177.1:0-6357 GCA_964435275.1 uncultured Methanosarcinales archaeon
CTCTCCCCCGAAAAAGAGTTATTATTAGTATTGGAATCCCCAGTATTATAAATTAGGGAGAATATAAATTTAAGGAGAAATAAACTTGAAAAGGAAAAATATTTTGAGCTTGACTGTAGATATCCGTTTTTATGAGAAGATGAATATACTTGATATTATCCTTTAGCTGTATAGTCCTGTACAGGTTATTTAAGCACTCCGTTTTTCCAGAAGAATTTCTTTTTTGAGCTGCGTTCAAACTTCTCAAACAGGTCGGAAGGAAGTGCAGAGGACCCTGTTTTTTCAAGCGGGATACAGAACATTCTTTTAGGTTTTCTAGCTTTACCACCGAGCCCTATAACAACGTAGAAAGGGATTTCATTATCTTTTGCAAAGAGCCTGTAGCGTCCAAGCTGCCTGGGTGCAGACCAGTGCAATTGATTTTTATAGAGATTTGATCTGAACTTGCATTCAACGCAAAAAATTTCGTTTGTTGGCCTGTGGCGGAGGACAAGATCTGGACCGCAATCTGATTCGACAAACCGAGTGTGTTTTCTTGCCATATCAGTTGTCCACTGCACTATGGAAAAGTATTTTTCATCGAAAAGGTCTACAACATACCTCTCAAAATCGTCTCCTTTTTGCTCGGATTCGTTTTCAAAAATTATCTCGATAATCTTTCTTAGCTTCCTGAATAAACCCATAGTTAATCACTAATATTTTTGTGAAAATATTGAAATATTTCAGTATATTTATAAATGTGATGGTATGCAGAAGAAGAAAGTGTACAGAACCCTTAGATGTAAAATAAACTCTTGACAGATTCTCATTCAGAAACCCGGCAAACCTGGATCCTGATATTAATTCTTCCAGAAAACCTTAATCTAAAAAAAGGATATACTATATTGGGGAGAAATTTAAAACTTAATAAAAATAATTAAAGTAAAAATTAAAGTTACCGGATTTTACGCCTATGGGGAAAAGGCCTAGAAATTATGAGGGAAAGCTGATAGCTCCTGAACGAGCAGCTGGGCTTATGGAAGAGGGCTGGAAGCGAGCAGACCTGCACGTTCATACCACCTGTTCCTTTGACGTGCTGCCTGTGCGAGATCTGCATCCAGAAAACCTTTATGAGAAAGCCCTCAAGCTCGGAATGGATTATATTACATTTACGGACCACAATACCGTAGAAGCATACGAGATTCTCGGATGGGATCGTGAAAAGCTCGTCCCTGGGGTTGAGATGAGTGTGTACGACCCGGAGTTTGCAGGACACCGCCTTCACATTAACGTTTTCGAGTTTGACAGGGAAGAATTCTTTGAACTTAGGGAAATTGCGGAAATCGAACACGACCTGAAAAGTTTTATCAAATATCTCAAGCGGCATAAACTTCCCTTTATATACAACCATCCCTTCTGGTTTGAGTTCCACCGTGAACCGAATCCGTCTGCAGTACCAGGGCTGGCAAAACTTTTCCCTGTACTGGAGTACAATATGCATGAGCTCAAGCAGAAAAACGAACTTACAATTGCCCTGGCTGAGAGATTTGGCAAAGGCATTGCCGCGACAACCGATACTCATTCAGGGGGGCTGGGGAAGGTATATACCCTAGCAGTAGGCGAGAATTTCAAAGAGTTTTTCAAGAATATTGAAAAGGGAAGAAACTACATCGTACCCGAAGATCTTACCAGAG
The DNA here is from genome assembly GCA_964435275.1 of uncultured Methanosarcinales archaeon. Classification (GTDB taxonomy): domain Archaea; phylum Halobacteriota; class Methanosarcinia; order Methanosarcinales; family Methanosarcinaceae; genus Methanosarcina. The sequence continues at coordinate 1,674 of CAYSZA010000177.1, forward strand.
AACTCCTGATCGATGAGATGAACACCTGGATAGATATGATTTTTGAAAAAAGCCAGAAAAGTAGCGATATAAAAAGCTACCTTACCGGAATAAAATCACTCGATGCAATGGTCAGAATTTCCAGAAGTGCGTTATTAAACTGTTTTCCCGGGCTCAACAGGACAACCATGAGCCTGCTCTATATGATCTCAAACACAGGACTTCCGGCTTCATTCTACCTGCATTCGGAAAAAAGCTTCGTAAAGGAGATTGAAAGACAAATCGAAATTGAAAAGCAGGAATAAGATAAAGTTAAAATTAAAAGCTGAAAAGTAAAGGAAGATTGAAAAATCAACAGGAAAAAAATCAACAGGAAAAAAGTCAAAAAGGTAATTCAATTAATGAGAGAGAGTAAGGAGAGCTCAGGAAGAATTAAAAGAAATCCAGAATTTTCTCAGGGCTCTCAAGCACGGTAATTCCCTGCAAGCTTTTTATAATTTCCACATTGCGCATGTCGACATCCCTTACCAGGACTTCTACAGGCCCGCCTTTGATTGCACTGTAAGGGCAGAGTTCCTTACAGATTCCGCAGCCCTTGCATTTCAGGAGTTCGATCTGGTCTGTCGAACCATTTTTCTCGGTTATCGCCCCATGTGGACAATTCTCTCGTGGGGGGCAGTCCTCGCAATGTCTGCATTGTCTTCGGTCGATATTATAAGGCATTTCCGAGACGATTGAGCCTTCTATATCCACAGGCACAACATAGACAGGCACTCTTCCTTTTACAGCCTGCGCAACGGCATTGGTTACAAGAGAGTCCGCAATCCCGTACGCGATTTTCGAAACCGTGTTTGAGGTTGCAGGCGTAATGAAAAGGGCATCGTACCTGTCAAGCAGGAAGCGCCCGACTTTCGGTGAACTCGAACCCTGCTCGCTCTCCCGGAAGATTTCCTCAAGATAATCCCCCCCCGAAATTTTAACAAGCTTCTGTTCAAGCCCGTACATGCGCAGTACCTCCTCTGCAGCCCTTGAGATGTATGTATTTACGGAAACTTCGGCGTCTCTTAGCTTGATTTCCTTAAAAACCTGATAGCTGCGGTCCAGGAAATGCCCGGCACCTGTAATGCCCCACGCGATTCTCTGAAAACTCATGGAAAGAAGTCATGCCAGAGGGGGATAATATAATTTTCTAAAAAAGATTCAGGCTAATGAAAGTAGTAAATCAAGAGTTTTGATTAAGGAGTCAGCCGCCTCAAAAAATAACTTACAGCCCGAGTATTTCATAAATTAGTTTCATGGCTTTTTTCTCATTTTCCCCCCCGCATTTGGAAGCCAGTGCTTCGTAATGGCGGATCAGCTCGAGATATTTCTCTTCTCCTGAAAGCTGATAGCGGGTGGCATGCACAGTCGCTTCAAGCACTGCATTGAATCCCCTGTTGGGAGCAGGCAGGTTTTTCCGGTTCTCTTCATTGAAACCCGCCTCTATGGGAATAAGATCGGCTACGAGAGCCTGATCCGTATTTTTGAGATTAATACATTCGAAAACTATCCAGGCTGCGGCTTCTTTCAGGATAGGAAAACTTAACCCACGAGCAGGTACATAATCAAACTCCAGAGGTTCAAGATCGAAAAATGTCGAACGCACAAAAAGCAGGGGGTTGTAAACCACGTTTGCGGCCAGATGCCTTTCTTTAAAGACATTTGCCCAGGTGTGAGTACCTTTGAAAAGCCGGACAAAATGCCTTCCGCCTTTTACGACTATTCCGATAGGGGCAGCATTGGGAAATTCAAGGCCTGTGCTGACGATAGTTTCGGAAATTCCTTCCCGGATCCCGAAGGAAGAGAGATCGATAGTGGAAAATCCACTCTTGCATTGCTCCGGACGTTCAGGGAGATATTCGGTCAAAAGCGCAGTCCCCCCAGAAGGGCAATAAAAAGTCCGGCTATAATAATATCTGCTGTTGAACCCGGATTTATTCGCTTCTTGAGAAGTTCGGTGTCAAACTCCTGTACCGCAGGAAGCAAAGCTGCAAAGTCTCTGGTGATATGACCTGAAGACTCCTCCCAGTCCGATAGGATCTCGCCTGCCCTTGATGATACATAATCCGCAGTGGCTTTATCGAACTTGGTCTCGATGAAAGTATCCCTGTACCGGGACAGCAATTTCAGGAAGGTATACACGATAGCTTCGTTGATACCTGCGCCTGAACAATTAAAAACTAAGCCTTCGGTTCCAGGATCCCGGGCCTGCATGAACTCGGTTATACTTTTTGCTCCCTCAAGGCAGCGTCTAAAGCCTGATGTCCATTCATTTGCAATCAGGTCATATCCCCTGGCTATATCCATAAGCTCGTAAAGCGTGACTTCCTGTGCCCTAAGTTCGGCTGTTGACTCGGGGTCTCCAAGACTGAACTCATCCACATTGTTAACCCTGACACCTGCCACTTCAAAAGCCCTGTAAAACTCAACAGCGTCTTCACAGTCCGTTGCCCGGACAAAAGCATGTGCACGTGCAGCAAGGGCTTCAAATTCATCCGGTAAAAGCTTACAGGGAGCTTTTCCGCATGAATAAAAAAGTTCTCCTGCAGCCATTGAAAGAGGAATCAACAGTAGAAAAGCCCCGAAGTGAGTGTTTCCTCCTTTCTGCCAGGCGGAGCTCTCACAAACCGCGTTTTTGATAAGCGCCCCTATTCCGCTCCTGCTTCTTGCAGCCAGCTCGATGACAGGATAAATGCTTACCGAAGAGGCTACAAAATGCTCAAAGCAAGTGTCAGGATAGTCATGCTCCCTATCTACGTTTCCTGGCTTGGGAGAAGCCGAGACTTCAAGCAGCATAGCAAGCTGGGCACAGCGGGCAATAAGACCTGAAATCTGTGGATTTTCTGCCCGTCCAGATGCCGGACAGGTAAAACCAGTATTAATCGGATTCATTTACCGGGGTTCTGGCATGATCCAGTACGTACTTTGCCAGTTGCTGTTTAAGTTTCATGTATTCTGCGTCAGAGAGACCAATTGTGTTCAGTACCCCATCCCTGATCCAGCAGGGTTTGGTGATTTTACAACACCAGACAAGGCTTCCGAAGCAGGTGTCTCCTCCGTATTCCAGCATTGTGCCTTTAGCAAAGTCAAGCTTTGTCCTGGCAAACTCTTCTGCCGTATATCCCAGCTTTCGGAACTTATCGTGCACAGGACATGGTTTTACAGGCAGGCAGCAGAATGCCAGAGCCCTGAAGTCCCCTTCACTGCAAACGTGCTTGGGAGCATTATACCATCCTATTGACCGCTGGTAAGAGGTAACATTTTCTACCAGTTCATCTATAAGTCCCACATTTTCAAGGACTCCCCTGGCAACCGAGACCATATCAGCTCCTCGGGAAAACATATCCTTTGCTGCCTCAAAATCCGTAACCGAATTGTTTCCGATCAGTAACAGCCTTGTAGCATCCCTGTAGTTAAGGATTGCATCGAGATCGGCCCCGAAGCCTTCCATCACGGCATCAACGTGTATGATATCCGCACCCGACTTGTCAATAAGCCTTGCAAGTTCGATATCATCGACAACATTTGCCCTTACTTTTACGGAAAGTACGACTCCGGTTTCCTTTATCGCCCTGATCCAGGCCGAGAGCCTTGGAAGGTCATGGAGCAGGGCTTCTCCCAGCCCGGCTTCGAGCATTTCAGGCTGTCTGCAGTGAGCGTTTAACTCAAGGATCGCTCCTTCTTCTTTGATAATTTTTGCAGCTTCAATGAGGGGTTCAAGCGTAGTACTCCTGACATTTACCGCAACGGCACTTCCGGATGTCACTGCCCGGATTTCCTTTTTTATAAGCTCCATGGGCTCATCGGAGATGAACTCTTTTCTACCCCGGGCTACGAGGTCTGAAGCTACGGCTAATGAAGCCTCATCAAGATTAAAGGCTCCAAGAACTACCAGCCCGGCATTGCTTGCATACTGGTTGGCAAAAGCACTATCGACAATTCCTGCCATAGGCGCCAGTGCAATAGGGTTTTTAAAACGGACATATCCAATATGCAAATCGAACAGACAATCACTCATGTTTTACCTCTTGAAAATAAGCCTGCAAACTGACACGAATTATAGCTACCGCCCGAGATTAAAGTACCTATGGTCTTTTTTCGGACAGTTCCTGGAGATGGGAAAGATCCATCCATAACTTACGAATTATAATGCACATATATTAATATTTGGACGCATCCCAAACACGCAAAATTTATATGAACTTTAAGGAAACTGTATACCTGCAACCGCACCTGAGAAGAAAGTAAATCTTTCTTAAAATTTAGTGTAAGCAGAATACCATTCCTGTAGAAAAACCTTTTTTCAAGTTTTTCCGAAGACGATTTCCCAAAAAATATATATAATTAAAAAGTATATTGGAGCAATCAACAGTCAACAGGTAATATGCGAGAGAGGCTGGACGGCTGACGGGCCTTCAGGTCTGAGGAAAGTCTCCCCACCGCTCCGGATACACGAACATCTGTAAAGGATGTCGGGCGAGAGCCCGGGCCCTGGCACAGAAACGAGAACCGTCCCCTGAAAATGCGATGATGCAAACGCTGAGGTCTCAGGGAGAACGGATGAAACGGCGAATCCTCGTGGGTGCAAGTTGGAAATCGGGAAAAAAGAGCATTCCGGAATCTCCCGGTTGTTTTTGGAAACGCATAGCCGAATGCCGTCACTGCA
>CAYSZA010000178.1:0-2196 GCA_964435275.1 uncultured Methanosarcinales archaeon
TAAATACGCTTATTGTGAGACCTTTATTTAAAATTATTTATATGTAAAACTGTTATTATGTTAATAGGTCTAAGAGCCTATCCGAAAAGTGGTTATCTGCTGTGACTTTTAAAATATGCAATATGCAAAACCAGAATGGATACTTTGATACTATAGACTTATTGTGATTTTTCAACGTACACTACTGACTTTTCGGATAGGCTCCTAATCGAAAAGAGCACAAATGATTTTGAAAAAAGGCATAAAAATAAAAAGTTGAGGTCAAAACCTCAAAAACTTTGATTTATCTTGCACTTGATGAATTGTGCGAAAAATCATGCTTTTACAAACATGATTACAGAAAAACATTTTTTTGCACAGAAGAACATTTTCTACTTAGAATGCAAGAACCTGATTTATGGGTCTTTTTATGTCGTAAAGGCTCTGGCGAGAATCAAGGAAATAAAAGCGTTCCATTAGAACCTTCTCTTCCTTTAGCCTGTTTAATGCATATCTTACTGTGCGTGAAGGAAGTATTGTCTCACGGATTATATCTTTCTGTGTCATCTGCCCTTTGGCCTCAAGGGTTTTGAATACCAGTTTTGCCGACGGGGGCAGCTTTTCAAGTTTTTCATAGTTTATATCATTCTTTTCATAGCTTATATCATTCAGAGTTTCATTTTCAACAAAAACGATCCCTCATAGTGAATCACCATTGACATAGATGAGTTCTTTATTTTTAAACCTTTTGGCTCAAATTCTATCTATGTATACAAAAAGGATATTTTATTCTCCAATAATCCAAAAATGGCGTCTTTAATAGTAAATATTTATACAATTGTACCTTTCAGTATCCCAAACGTAGAATCTCCGAATATTTGGAATCTCCAAAAATTTATTTCCTGATTTTTCTCTTGAGCAGCGAAAAAGCCTGAGATAAGGCGTCGTTTAAGGTGAAGAGTTAGCTAATGACGGTCAGTTCGAATGTCCCATCCATACACGAGACTGCAAAGTCATGGAAATGTTTCATATTATCGGACATCTCCTCATAAATCGAAGGGGAAACGTAAATAATCATATGTGGCTTTTTTTCAGGATCCTTTTTAAGCTCTAGGTAGAGATCCTTAAAAATCTCCATAAGCGTCTTCAAATTAATACGTCTGAGTATCCTGATATGGCCTGTGCCTTCCGAATCAATCATAATCCGGTAGTTTTTGGTCTCTTTTAAATTCTGATTGCTTAACCCCATCGTTCTTACCACTACATTGATCTCCATAATAGGGACATCGGAGTTTGAATTCACAATTGTGAACTATCCTTATTACTTAAGTTATAAAAAGATTGTGTTTCCACGATGCTTTTGAAACATGCAATTTGACTCTAAAACAAAGGTTTCACGAATCTGACTTTAAAACAAGGGCTTATGCCGAAATTCACTTTATTCCTTTAGAACCTGTCTTAATATTCACTCTCATTCGTTGAAAGGTTTGATACTTCCGGGGGCTAGAAAACCGGTACACGATTTAAGAAGACCAGGAAAGGATAAAGGAAGCTCAGTATTATATAACACATGCTAACTATTTGTTCTAGGAGGGAGACATTATTTTGACGAATGAAACTTTAAGTACTATTAAGAACCGAAGAAGCATACGTAACTTTAAGAATGAGCAAATCAAAGACGATGAATTACAGGCTGTTTTGGATGCCGGGATCTATGCGCCAAGCGCGAATGATCAGGCCTGGCATTTTACGGTAATACAGAATAAGGAACTGCTCTCCTGGTTGAATTATGAGGCAAAGGAAAGTGCGAAAAAATATAAACCCCTAAAAGAGCTGGCAAATAACGAGGGCTTTAATATTTTCTATAGTGCTCCTACAGTAATCCTTGTGTCTGGTGAAGAAAAAGCAATAGCAATTGAATCTGATTGCGCCGCAGCAACAGAGAACATGTTACTTGCCGCAGAATCAATAGGGCTTGGTTCTTGCTGGATTGGCTTCGTGCTAGTTGCGTTTAATAGCCCGAAGGCTAAAGAGTACTTAAAGGAATTAGGTATTCCGGACGGTTATAAACCGTATGCCTCTGTTGCCTTAGGCTATAAAAACGTTGAAGCAGTCAGTGCACCTCCAAGAAAACTTAACCTTATAAATTATATCAAGTAACATTGAAATCTACTCTTAGATCCTGTTGTCCATCAAGCTGCTAAAATTATATGATTT
>CAYSZA010000178.1:2296-6300 GCA_964435275.1 uncultured Methanosarcinales archaeon
AAATATGTCTCAGGCTTCGTAGCTTACAGGGGTTATTCCTCCAGTGTCGCGTTTCACCTGTCCTTCATGTTCGCGCTCTCTAAGAAGTATATCTGACCAGCTTTCGGCCCAGATTTTAAGTTCTTCAGACTCAAGAGGTGCAGGAACGTACTTATTATCGTTATTTAAAATGCCTCTTGCAAGCTCCCTGTATAACTCAGCCTGCTCGGATCCAGGTGCATGCTCGACCACAGTCTGTCCTCTGAGTTCACTTCGTGTAACATCAAGCGAACGAGGAACAAAGCCTGCAATCGTTGTCTTTGTCTGTAATGCAAAGTCGCTTATGATCTCCTTCTGAATAGGCTGGTTCATTGAGTTTGCGATTATTCCGCTGAAAAGCGCACCACCATTGTTTGCATATTTCCTTATTCCCTTGAAGAGATTATTCGCTGCGTATATTGCCATGAAATCCGACGATGCGACAGTATAGACCTGCTCTGCAACTCCTTCACGGATAGGGATTGAGAATCCTCCACAGACTACGTCTCCAAGTACATCATAAATTACAACGTCAGGTTTGAACTCCTCAAAGACGTTCTTTTGCCTCAGGAGTTCTATTGCAGTAATAATTCCCCGGCCTGCACACCCTACTCCAGGCTCAGGACCTCCTGCTTCTACACAAAGTATTCCATTGAAACCCTCATAGACAATGTCACTGATTTCAATTCTTTTACCACTTCTCATAGCATCAAGAACCGAAGGAATAGATTTGCCTCCCCTAAGGTTATTTGTGGAGTCGCTCTTTGGATCACAGCCGATCTGCATTACTGTAAGGCCCAGGTCTGAAAGAGCCGCTGAAAGATTTGATGAGGTGGTCGATTTTCCGATTCCTCCTTTTCCGTAAATTGCGATGTTTCGTACTTTTGCCATTTCATCACCATACGGAACAATAAACGGATACAATTTATAAGCTCACACTTAAGCAATAATTGACCTGGAAATTCTGTTTTTCTTAATTTTGCGGCAAAAAATTCCCACTATTTCTCTCTAATCATAAGGATTTCTGAGTACAAGATTGGATTTTTGATCATGAAAACAGTTCTAACTTAAGAACAGAGTAAAAATGCCCTTAATTTAAAAGTTAAAACTGGAAAATACAGAGATTTACCCTGAAACCTCTTCATCAATCAAACAAGAAAAATAAAATTTAAGATAAAGAAGTTTGTCGCTTAATACATCCAATACATACAAAAAACTTTGTCGGAAGAGGAAAAGTTAGCAGGGACAGTGACCTCTGCTAACCCCTGTCAAAGACCCTGACCGAAACCTCTGGTAACAGTTAGAGCTTATCTGGTGCCGGTATCGTTCATCTTTAACTGGTAAAAATGGTACTCGTATGGCTGCCAGGTATCCTTGATGGTTCCATCAGTAACAGTCACGGTTCTGTTTTCCCATAAGACATTATATGTTCCGTTTGGGACGCCGGTAATTGTTGCATTATTTGCCGTACAATCTGCTTCAGTAAAATCAAGCATACTGGATGACGCAACTAGTTTTCTGCCATCTGCATCAGTAAATATATAGGCTGTAACCGCAGAAATTGTGCCGCCTGGATCTGAAGTTATACTTCTGGTGCCGCTAGTTATGTTCGTTGTCAGAAGTGTCCGGTTGCCGTTCATAATCCAGGGCCAGACCTGTTCATATTTCGGCTTAAAGCTGGCCCAGCCGGTATAGGATGGGGTATCTGCTGCATATTTGTAAGCATATGAGAAAACACCCTGCGCTCCACCTAAAATTCCCATAACAATCTGACTTTCATGACGATCAGCCACTTTTTGTTCAGTACTTAAATCCGGATCGGAAGCGTTCACCTTAATAGCCTGACCAAACGCTTCTGTTGTTACGTATATGGTTCTTCCTGCATTTTTCCAGTCAGGGGCATTGGCAATAAGATTACCATATACCCAGGCGTGTGGACGTTCAGGATGGAATTTCGTGTAGGTAGTGAAGTAACAAACATCCAGGCCTGGAATAAATGCTTCATCATCAATGTTGGCCATATCACCTAGGTAATCGCCAGCAACAGCATTGGGGAAGTATTTCTTCATAGCTGTACGCATGGTGATAAGCGTTGAAGGACTTCCTTCCTCGTCAGGGAAATAGACGCCATAGAAATCATTATCAGTAACCCCCATATTCTTGACTGATTTCCAGAAACTCTCAGAAGCCATCTGTGGACCGCTGGTAGCTACTAAATATTTTGAAATTCCCAGCTGTTTGCCTCTATTAATGTTATCAACAAACTGTTGTGGAGTTATGGAAGTCTTCCATCCCAAGTGGACAAGTGTAGCATTATCTTTTAAAAATTGAGTGCCAGTTTCCCATCCCATCATCCCATATGCCGGGGCTGTACCACGCGGATACGGAAATTCATTACTTGTCGATGAGTCATTATTCGAAGCATTTTGTCCGTCAGATGCCAGTGCAGCTGATGAGCCAAGAATTAAAAAACAAACAAGGACTAGTGAAGTTAAATGTGTTAAGTATAAACTATCCTTATTTTTCATCTATTTCCATCCCCCATTTCTATTTCCTATTAGGTTGTCTATTCGGTTATCTATGTGATTTATCCAGTGATACTATAAATATGAGATGATATTTATAATTACAGGTAAATGGTCCATTAGTTAAAAGTCTATTAAACAGTTGAATAATTGCTATGTGAAAGTAATGTATAGTAATGACAATATGGGAATCGGATACGGTTATGAAATCTCTGACGAAAATAGGCTATAAATTCACTTCTAGAACTAAAAAACATTTAGAAACCAAAAAATAATAGGGAAATAAAGAGCGGTACTTTTCATTATCCCTTACTGGCTGCCAGTGGAGAAGCTATTAAGATTTTAGTGGTAGTGGAAAAGTTACTAAGACTTATATAAAATTATACAGTATATGGGCGTATCTCAGCCCTTGCTTTTTTGATCAAAATTTTAAGAAAGGTTTGGAATAATTATAGTACATAGGCATATTTCAAACCTATTTGCTTATGAATCCTGCTCATAGAAAATAGCTATGTTCCGGAAATTTGATACGGGAAATGCAAAAAGTTTTTCCATAGTGGATTATATAGAGGGAAATAAAGAAATATGGAAATTTTGGTAAAATGGATTTTATTAAAAACCAAGAAGCTGGTGATTTATTGACAATAAGAGTTGTTGCAAAATTCCATGTCAAACCTGAAAAAGTTCAAGAATTTATGAATATGTGTAAAAAACTTGTTGACGAAACAGTAAAAGAAGAAGGCTGCATAGAATATGGGCTTTATCAGGAATTAAATAATCCCGAAATCCTGACAATGTTAGAAGAGTGGAGCGATGAAAGTAGCCTTGATGAACACATGAAATCCAAGCATTTTAGAGAAATATTTCCACTGTTTTCAGAATGTTTTGAAAAAGAAGCTGAAGTTAGTTTATACGAAAAAAAGCTGTAATTTCCTATGTTTCGTTTTTTAAACGCATAAGCTTTTCCAGTTCTGAGAAAGATCATTAAACTGCACCGTTAGTGGAACATAACCCTCTGTAACGTTGCTACTTAAGTTTGCAATTGGGCGTCTGGATCAGTAACAACTATGTAATCCGGCTTTGTCGTTGTATTGCTCCCTATAATGTTTCCCACAGTCAGACTAATCGTATAATTTCCTGGTTTCATAAATGTGTGAACTGTAGCCGCATCTTTTGAATTGGTACCATCGCCAAAATCCCAATACCAGGATGCAGGTTCTTCGACTTTACTTGTAGGTCCGCCTTTACTTGTAGCAGCGAATAACACCGTTAGAGGTGCTGTTCCAGAGGTCACATTAGTAGAAAAATCTGCCACTGGTGGTTGTGGGGGAGTTACAGTAATATAATTCGGTTTCGTTACCGTACTATTGCCTGCTTCATTTGCCACTGTTAAAGTAACGTTATATACCCCTGGATTCGTAAAAGTGTGGGTTGCATTCGTGGCGTGTTTTGAATTGATAC
>CAYSZA010000179.1:0-6273 GCA_964435275.1 uncultured Methanosarcinales archaeon
AAATGGAAAAAACAAAAATAATGGAAAAACTTTTCAAAGTCCTTATTATCTTTGTACCGCTGAGTCTATTTGCAGAGTATATGCACTCTTCGCCCATAGTAATTTTTGTTTTAGCTTCACTTGCGATTATACCGCTTGCGAAATTTATCGGTGAATCAACAGAGGAGATTTCGGCATATACCGGTCCAGCACTGGGTGGGCTATTAAATGCCACTTTCGGGAATGCAACAGAATTAATTATAAGCATTTTTGCCCTGCAAGCAGGACTTACTGAAATGGTAAAGGCATCCATTACAGGCTCCATCATTGGAAACTTGCTTTTGATTTTGGGTATGGCGCTTTTCTTCGGAGGGCTTGGAAAAGACGAACAGACGTTCAATACAACAGCAGCAAGGACAAATGCCTCAACTCTGTTTCTTGCAACTGCCGCTATTGTTATGCCGGCTGTTTTCGTTCTGACTTCAGAAGATCCTTCAGCTGCGACGATCGAAACCCTGAGCATTGCAGTATCAGTCATTATGGCAGTATCATATCTTGCGAGCTTGCTTTTCTCGCTTTACACCCATAAGCATTTATACACTGCTGACACGGCAGAGTGCACTGCCAGGTGGAGTGTCAAAAAATCTGTTGCTGTTCTTCTCGCATCAACTATTGCTGTTGCTGTTATGAGTGAAATTCTGGTCGGTTCAATAGAGCCGCTGGCTGAGAGCCTCGGCTGGACGGAATTGTTCATCGGTATGATTTTCATAGCAATTATCGGAAACGCCGCAGAACATGTCTCAGCGATCACAATCGCTATCAGGGGCCGGATGGATCTGTCGCTCCAGATCGCAATCGGCTCGACAACTCAAATAGCTATGTTTGTCGTGCCGGTCCTTGTATTTACGAGTTATTTCTTCGAGACACCGATGAACCTGATTTTCACAACCTTCGAACTTGCTTCCATAGTTTCTGCCGTCCTTATGGTCAAATCCATCATTGAAGATGGCAAAAGCAACTGGTTTGAAGGATTACAACTTCTGGGCACATACGGAATAATGATTGTGGTTTCTTTCCTTCATCCATAAACGACAAAAAACTAAAGGGGAGCGCAACAGCCTGGAAAGGCCGGGAGCTTGCCAGATATGTATTTCATAGTATTTGCAAGCGATCTGTATTGTCCCGGCGACAAAAAAACCCTATTTTATAATTGCAAGCGCTTCTTTGAATGATTTTTGGGTCAGGTTTTTGCAGTATGATAAAAAAACCTGTTTTTGAATAGAGAGTACTTTATACAAACTCTACTTTTCTTCATTGACACCTTTGACAAATCTACTTGTTTGCTTATCTTCATAAACGATAAGGTACAATAATAGCTTGGGGTGAATAACTATGCATAAATTAATGAAAATAGTGGGCCACATCTTAGCAGTAATAGGATTTGTTTGTGTTGTAAAACATATCATGCATTACAAAGAAGGTTGCTGTTTGTGCGGCTGGCATAAAACAAAAACAGAAGAAGAAAAACCAGAATACAAAAAACCATCTGGTTCAACTGTATCGCATAAAATAAAAGTGGAAGAGGAAAGACGACAGGGTTCAAGGTATGGTTCTAATCCGATCCGTTATTAAACACAAGCTTTTTGCAAAAAAGGCTTGACCGCAAACTTTTTCAAAAAAAGTTTGATCAAAAACCCCTGGTGACTGCGTGATCAACCGGCGCAACTGTTGCGCTTTGCCACAATTTTTTCAAAAAAATGTTTGCGTTTTTGATCAAACTTTTTTTGAAAAAGCCTGTCCAAAAACGCGAGAACCGTAATTTTGAAAAGTGAACGAGCGACTTCTTATATTATTTTCTTTCTTTATTCAGTGCATCTATTTTCGTGTGTTTTTCATCCATTTCCTGTTTGTATTTATTTTTGATTGTTTTGACCTCTCTGTAAATAAGCATGCTTTCTTCACTAATTCCCTTCATAGATTCTATATGCATTACAAACGCATCTGTATCCATACCTTTATCTAACAATGGTTCTACTTTACGCCATTCTGCATACTTAATATTCAGCTCTTCACCAAGCTTATCTTCAAGTTCAAAGATCTCATCCCAGAGTTGCATAATCTGGATGTCTATTTCTTCTTTTGCAGGCATATCTCCCCATTTCTTTAAATCTCTTTAAAGGACATCTATATGAGCCTTTTTCAATAGCTTTTTCCTTAACTGTCAGGCCAGCCTCTTCAATCAGTGCTACAGCAGAATGATAATATTTTTACCTGCACCAAATAATAACTTTATCGATACACGTAAAAAGGTCAATAAAAGTGACACCGGAGCGTCCTTCAATATTGACCCCACATTGAGCAGGCTTTGATTTAAGCTGTTACAGGCGGGTCCGAAGCGTATAAATTTTTATTGTGGCATACTAAAAGGCGCACTAGAACTTGGTCTGGTTGGGCTGATGAAGAGATTCAGCCAGCAAAAGAAAAAATGGGTAATGATTGAAGAGAAAACGAACTAATTTCGTTCAAAATTTATACTCATTCATTTCGATGCTCATTACACTATCGGCTCAAATAAAGGAGATCAAGGTACAAATTTTGGCTTATTTGACTGTAATTATAGAAGCCTTAATTGTTTCAATTTCAGTAAATTTATAGAAAAGGAACATTTGACGTAGGAAGAAAGAAGTGGAAATCAATTCATTCTTGAACTTCATTGCATATCAGTTGTTGACGCTTTTGAAATTACGGCATGGAAGCTACAGTAAAAAGAAAATACAGCAAAGATGATAATATTGAGAAAAATCTTTTCTCAGTTCGTGACAGATATACCACATTTATATAATATGGATGGTTTAATGATTTCGGATGAACCAGTGAACAGCATTGTTTGTTGGTGTTCCCCATGGGGCAGTTCATTTTTCCAGACCGTATAAACAGATCATACTTGAAAAATGAGGAAAACAAATGCAATTGAAATCTACAAAACGTAAGAATCAGGAGTATTTCGCTGCCTGGGATAAAAAGATCGAAAATACGTGGATGCGCCTGCTGGCAGACATGGCAACGCCAATTATTATTTTTGTAGTGTTAAATATTTTTGCAATTGCTGTACTGGTCGAGTTAAACATATATAACCTGAATTTCTAACTTTATAACTTGAATTTCTACTTGATACTAATTTTTTCTATGCGAATTACTTTATTTTCGGCATTATAAGATGTCGACGTTCAAAATTTATATTTTTCTAACACTTTGAATCTTATCTGAATCAAATCCGACATTCATAACTGAACAACAAGTCCTTAAGAATAAGTTTGCCTATTTTCTTTCCTTATATCTGATGCTTTTTTTCTTTTATCACAAAAATAACTCTCCCTCAACTTCACCGCAAACATAACTGACATATACCACGGTTACTCAAAACAGCTCGCACAGTGATGCCAAAATATATTAGGTATTTTAAAAATTAATTTGAGATATTAACACGAGGTTATAAAAAATCAATAGGTTTATATTGTTGTCCTTGTATATAATAATCCACGGATTAGATCTATTAAGTCAAGAGTTAAAAAATTAAATGGTTTACTTTTTTATGTTACAAAAATTGCGAACAAGGTCCTAACAAGAATTTAAGCATTAACTGCAACACTGCAGCCATAACTGTTTGTAGATATGGATGTCGCATAACATTTGATTTGAGAGAACGCAGCCTTCGCGTTTTGTTTCTTATTTTTCAGGTGGTTGTACCTGAGCGACATGCTGTATCGTGGAATTGCATAGGTGATAAACATGAACACTGAAAAAAAGAGCTTTCTAAGATCCTTAGGATTTAGGCGAGTAGTTCCGATGGTTGAAGTATGTAGATGTCCATTATGTGCGGACAGAGTAGACGAAGAAGAATTCAGAAACGAGACATTTATAAAGGAATACAAGCGTTCGGGACTGTGCCAGGGATGTCAGGATACGGTTTTTGGATATAAGGTAGCTTGGTGACAGATTAACTACCGATTAAGGTATTAGAAATCCCTGTTTTTGAAAAATGATAAACGTGGATTTTTTACCTCTACCTTTTATTTCTTGCAAAATTTTCAACATTTTTCTACTGTTTTTCGACTTAACTTTCCCTTATCAAGAAAGCCAATTTCTGAAATTTCCCAACCAGAGTTAATTTTATACATAGGGCAGCAAAACTAGCAGGAATTACCAGACTACACACAAATCAGTATTCTCAAAACCCGATCTAGAATAAAAGATAGGTGGTATTTATTTACTGATCCTTCTCTTCTGCATTAAATTCATTAATGCCTTTTGCGGTATTCTCAAGCAGCTTGAAAGCAAGCTCCTGGTCCGGCCAGAATGCCAGCCCGCAGTCCGGACTCGCATATTTTATGCGATCCCCAAGTTCGGAATAAGCTGCTTTAAGCCTCTTTTTTATAACATCTGAAGTCTCTAATTCGGTTACTATTTTTTGCATATACTCCTTTTCCTTCCAGGCATTAACTCCATACTTTTCATTGACAATATTTGCAAGACTAAAAATATCGGTTCTTGATACTCCAACTCCTACATAAGTGTCTGAATCCTCCAGTACTTTTCTGTCCATAAGATCCAGGTAGGAAGGAGTTGCCGCATACTCAAATCCGATGACATTGATAGGGGTCTCACATATAAGTTTGTACTTCAATGGGGAGTACAGGTGAATTTCCATATCAGCTCCCTGCTGCCGAGCATAGGTAGAGGCAACGGTAAGAGCTGATATGATGTCAGCATCAGAAAACTGAATCCTGTTATTTAATCCAAGACTGATTTCATCCAGAGCTATAACTTTAATTTTGAAATTTTTTGCTGTTTTAAACGCCTGCTTAATGAATTTCTCAATATCCAGTGCAAGGATATGATACGCGTCCACAAAGGCTGTTGCCCCGAAAGCCTGAAGATACATATCTGTTGGGCCTGCAATACAAACCCTGACTTCAAGAGTATTCCCTGTCTCTTCTTTGTATTGTTTTGCAACCTCGTCAATTATCTCCAGCTCAAGAATCTTTGCATTTTCTTCTTTCAGTACATAAGGCTCATAACAGTTCTTTTCATCTTTGACAATATCCAGAAATTGCCCTATCATATCTCTGAACTGAGGGTAAGTGGGAACATGCACTCCCACATCGATTTTCCTCTGGAATGCCTCCCTTATTATGGAAAAAAGTTTTTCATCTTCGTTTCGGTTTTCCGCTGCAGCCTTTACCCACTCCCTTGTGATACCCTCAGGAGTGGGGAGACTACCTTCATCAATAAAAGTAATTTCCTGCATGTTTGGTATTAAGAGAGGTAAGGTTTTATAGATATTGGAATTGTTTAACAGTAAAGTGTAAATTTTCTAAATTTTTGGTCACTCTTTTAAAAAGTCAACTTTCCATATCGCCATGGATATATTCCAAAGCGCGTTGATTCCTTATACTGCATAACCAAAAAGGAGCTTTAGAACTTGGTCAGGTTTAGGCTGATGAAGAGACCTAGCCGATTGAAAAAATGGATAAGTATTGACAAGAAAACGAAGTAACTTTTCGACTAAATTACTAATTCAGGCACTTTGGATACTTATCTCCAATGCCGACTCAAACAAAAAAATCATATATCTCTGAGCGACTTTTCTAATTGATTTTTGGATCGGGTATTTGCTAGTATAACAAAGAAAATCTATTTGAATAGAGAGTGACACTTTTTACTAATCTCTTCCTCTATACTGATCCCTATGATAAATTTGTCTGTTTGCTTATCTTCATAAACGATAAGGTACAATAATAACTTGGAGTGGATAATTGTGAATCAACTAATGAAAATAGTAGGTTATACCGTAGCAACATTAGGAATCGCTTATGCTGTGAAACAAATCAAGCATCGCAAAGAAAGTTTGCATGGGTGGCATAAAATAAAAGTAGAAGAGGAAAAGCCAGCTGGTGCAACTGTATCGCATGAAATAAAAACGGAGGATGAAGTAAAAAGAACTGGTTCAAGGTATGGTTCTAATCCGATCCGTTATTAAACCCGATAATTTGTTATCTGGTTTGAAAAAAGTGGTGCCAATTAGAAAGCAAAAAGTTGCTGGTGAAAGTCTAGTCCTCATACTCATTCACTGAGTATGAATCAGTTAATTTTTAGGTACTTTTCTGTTCTATTTTCATACGAAATTTGAATAATTTTTCGATCTAAGTTTAGGCTTTTAGGTTCACTCACTTCAGATACTTGTCTTCAATATTCGGTTCAAGCTAAAAAAACTGCTTTATATCTCCGGTCGGC
>CAYSZA010000180.1:0-6214 GCA_964435275.1 uncultured Methanosarcinales archaeon
TGCCTTCCTGTAATTAGGTGTTTAGACGTTGCCTAAATTCCCACCACTTCTTTCTATTCCTTGGCGTTTCAATAAAATGGAAGAAATTGAGGCTAGTGAATTAACAGATTATTGAGTGCCGCAGAAGCAATAAGAAATATATACAAGTTTAAAATCTGTTTTATAAAAATCTGTATCTTTTGAACTGGGAAAGTCTACTACCTCTGGCACAACATACCCATTAAAGTATTCACTGCTTTTTTATTTTAGGACTTACGCAGTTGAGATCCAAAACAAGCACAATAGCCGTTACAGCAAAAGATGTGTTTTAAACAGTCATAGGTTTAATGCTATTGATTTCTCAGTTCAACCGCATAAGTCCTATATCTTAATTATTTTTACTATTTCCTATTTTTGTTTATTTTTTTATACAGATATAATTTATGATTTTTACAAATTATTTATTACAATCCGATCCTGCTAGCTTTTATTACCGTTTCTGTGAAAAAAGAATCAGGTTCTCAGGGATGTATACAGGAAAGATTTCCCATGGAAATTTCCTGTATCGGAAAGAATAAGCAAAGAAAAATATTTTCCAGGTAAAGTTATTATATAAATAATTCAGAAGAAGTCGAAGATAAAGAATACAGTAAATATATAAAGGAATAGAAAGGGGATACTGTTAAGAATTAAGGAGTTTAACATTTGAGTTCCAGCGAACAGTCAATTAAAGATTATTTACCTATTCTTTCCATGGGAGGGTTAATCCTGATAGTGCAGATTCTTGCACTTTTTTTGTCCACGCCCATGGAAATTAATGAAATGCAGGCTTTTGAAGATCCAACCCAGGTGTCCAATTCCATATATTATGTTGTATTGATCCTGGGTTTTACCCTGTTTGTGCTGTTGGCACTAAAGAAGAATATGAAGTGGGCAATCAGTCTCTTTATTTACCTGGCTATAATAAGCACTCTATATTACGTATTCTTCGCCCTGTTTACCTTCGTTCCACCCCTTTCAGGATTTGAAGCCATTGCCTCAGCTCTGCTATCCACAGGAATAACAGTACTGCTTTATAAATACCCAGAATGGTACGTAGTTGATATTGTGGGAGTTTGCATTTCAGCTGGAGTCAGTGCCTTGATAGGGATCTCCCTTTCAATTATCCCGGTAATAGTACTCCTGCTGCTTCTTGCAGTCTACGATGCTATCTCGGTATATAAAACAAAACATATGATAGCTATGGCCGAAGGGATAATGGATCTGAAGCTTCCGATCCTGTTTGTAATTCCGAAGCACTTAAGTTATTCTTTTTTGCAGGAGAGTTTCAAACCGGGAGAAAAGCGTGAAGCTTTCTTCATGGGCCTTGGAGACGCGGTTATGCCTACCCTGCTGGTAGTTTCAGCGAATGTCTTCATGGAAAGCAACGGAGTCTCATATCCTGTCATCGGGGCCATCCTGGGGACCCTTGCAGGGCATGCAGTACTTTCCATCCTGGTAATGAAAGGAAAACCGCAGGCAGGACTTCCTTTCCTGAATTCCGGAGTGATCCTGGGGTTCTTTATCGGTGTCCTGCTCTCAGGAGCTTCAATAATGTAAAGAAAATCTAACTTAACAAATTTTATTTTTATGAGGTTTTCATTTTTTGGTTTCGCAAAGATTTTTTTATATTATAGCTTAATCACTTGATATGTCCAAAAGAATTGCAGTGGTCTTTGACAGCGCCGGAACCCTTCTACATATGTACAGAGTTGCAAAGGAAGCTAGTACCGGGAATATCCTTGAAAACATAGAGAGCACTGCTATTGTCGCGCAAAAGAACGGGTGCGGGCTTGTAGTCCTGAACGCTGAGAGCGAAATAATCCTGCGCTCAAAAAAAGATATGCCTTTGTTTGAATTTATAAGAGAGTATAGAATCTCAATAGGTATAAGCTGCTCAAAAGGAAAATTTACCCCGGAAATCGCATGTGAAGTTATAAGGGGAACATCTCCCAGAATGGGCGACGTACATGATGTGCTGGAAGCGGTTGCAGCCCGCTGTCCGAATATTTTTTACCTTGCAGCGGGCCTGATAGTCGACTCCGAGGCAAGAAACATACCTTATGTGCTGAGCACAGGCGGGCATGTATTCAGTAACACATTACAAACCGTTCAGACTCTCCATGCCATGAAGGTAGATACGTATATAGCATCTGGAGACAGTCTATTCGCTCTAACGCAACTGGCTGAGTTCATAAATATCCCCCGGGAAAGGGTATTTGCCTTTTCAGATACTCTGATGAAAGAAAAAATAGTACTTGCATTGAAAAGGAAGTATGAAAAAGTAGTCATGGTAGGGGATGGAATTAATGACATACTGGCTTTCAGGGCTGCAGACGTGGGAATAATGACAACGCAGCAGGGTGACAAAAGGCCACAGGAGCTCAGAGAAGCGGCGGACGTGATAATTGACAACATAATAAAAGTTGTGGATGTGGTAAAAGCGCTGTAACCAATATATAAAGGGAATAATTATATAAAACGGATCAATAATAATACGACGGGTCAGTATAATAAGGCGAATCAATATAACATAGTGAGGCAATCTAATAAGAAAATTAATACTGATTAACAAGATTCACCACATGAGTTTGACTCTAAATGTTACTTTAAATGTTACTTTAAATGTTAACAGTGAAAAAATAATGCGTTATGTTTATGTAATCTTTACTCTTATGTAGTTGTTGCCCAAATGCGTGAAATTTATTGTTTATGTAACTGTACTATTCACTTGTAGTAATTGTTTCTCACTCTTGAGCGATATGCCAAGTCAAATAAGAACCACCAGAAAGTTTTGCAGCTCATAATTGTGGAGGAAAATTCATGCCAGTATTTATTGAAGTCAAAAATCTAACCGTGAATTTCGACGGTCATAAGGCCCTGAAAAACGTAAGCTTAAGCATTAATGAAGGGGAAATCGTTGGAGTTCTGGGAAAGAGCGGGTCCGGGAAAACGATCCTGATGCATGTACTGCGCGGGACAGAATCTTTTGAGAACATTTCGGGTGAAGTAATTTATCACCTTGCTCGCTGCCCGAAGTGTGGATATATAGAGCGCCCCAGTAAGATAAACCAGCAGTGCCCGGTTTGTGGAGAGACGCTGGAAGCCTTCGAAGCGGACTTCGTGAAGCTTTCTCTTTACGACCCAATAAGGAAGGATGTTACCAAGCGAATCGCTATCATGCTTCAGCGCACATTTGCTCTTTATGGAGACGAGAGGGTTCTTGTAAACGTTATAAACTCCCTTAACGAGATAGGGTATACGGGGAGAGACTCCATGAGAAAGGCGATTGAACTGCTGGAAGAGGTAAACCTGAGTCACCGCATGATGCATGTTGCAAGAGAACTCTCAGGAGGAGAAAAACAGAGGGTTGTACTTGCGAGGCAGCTTGTAAGAAATCCCCTGCTCCTATTAGCTGACGAGCCAACAGGCACCCTTGACCCCATGACTGCAAGGCTTGTCCACGATGCCATGATGAGGGCAGTGAAGAATTATAATATGAGCATGATCCTGACTTCTCACTGGCCTGAAGTTATCGAACAGCTGGCAGATAAGGCGATCCTGCTTGATAACGGAGAAGTAGTTCAGGAAGGGAATCCACTTGAGGTTTCTGCAATCTTCATGCAGAATGTGACCATGGCGAAGCAGGAAAAGAATGTCATGGTCGGGGAACCTATAATCAGGGTAAGAAACCTTTCAAAGCGTTACATTTCAGTTGACCGTGGCGTGGTAAGAGCTGTAGATGATATCTCTTTTGATGTAAAAGAAGGGGAAATTTTCGGGTTAGTTGGGGTGAGCGGAGCAGGCAAAACCACGACCTCAAAGATTCTTATGGGAATTTTGCCGCCCACATCAGGAGAAGTCGAGGTTCGCGTGGGAGACGATTGGGTTGACATGACAAAGCTGGGAGTGGAAAATAAAGGAAGGGCAACCAAGTACATGGGATTCCTGCACCAGGAATACGGCCTTTACACTCACAGCTCCGTAATAGATAACCTCACCGAATCTATCAGCCTTGATCTGCCTTTTGAGCTCGGCGTCAGAAAAGCCGTGATTACTCTCAAAGCTGCGGGCTTTGAAGAAAATAAGGCAAAAGCTATTTTGCCCAAAATGACTGATGAACTGAGTGAAGGGGAGCGGCATAGGGTTGCACTTGCACAGGTCCTTATAAAGGAACCTAGAATCGTCATTATGGATGAACCGACAGGAACAATGGATCCCATTACCAAGGTATCGGTGACGAATTCTATCCTGAAAGCCAGAGAGGAGATAGGAGAAACATTTGTTGTAGTTTCTCACGACATCGACTTTGTAAACGAAATCTGTGATCGTGTCGCACTTATGCGTGACGGGAAGATTGTAGATATAGGTAAGCCGAAGAACATACTATCTCAGCTCACGGAAGAAGAAAGGATCAAAGCTGCAGAAGAAATATAAATATGCTGCCACCTCTTAGTATGAAAAAAATACTAAAATGAGGTGCCGATTACGAGTAGTGAGATCAGCGTAGAGGTGAACGGGCAAAAATATACCTTACCTGCGGGCTCTACCCTTGAAGATGCCCTTAAAGTTTCAAGAGCCCCTTACATAGCCGGTACAGCGATCGGAATTCTGAGAGAGACTGCTGAAGAAAAGACAGAAACAATCACCGAATACGCTATCAATACTCCAAGAGGAGAATTCAGGATAGAAATAAGAAATCCTGAATCACCTTCAGGAAAATTATGGGCTGAGCATTACAAAGAGTATGAGGGGAAAACTGTCCACTGGGCAAGCCCTGAAGCTCTGGCTTTCGGGCCATTTGAAGCCGACATTAAACCTTCGCGTGAGACAAAAAGCTTTGAAGCGTTTGAAGTAATGTTTGGAGCGGGAGGTTTTGATCCCCGTAACACTCATCTAATTTTTTCACTTAAAAGACATACTGCGGAATATGGGACTCCCGAAGACGGGGTTTTTGCAGAAGTTGTGACTGGGAGAAAAATTCCATCCAGGCTTTCCAGAGAAGATATAATTCTTTCTATCGAGCCAATTTTAGAATGGGAACAGCTCTCAGAAAAGACCTGCACAACCGATCTTTCGATCCCGCTTGAAGACGGAAACAACATATTTACTTATTTTGAGGTCGAACTTTCCAGGAATGCTCCAAGAGGGGCAGAACACTTCTATGCCCTGACCCGTGAAGGAACTCTCAGTGTAGATGTTACTACCAGTTCATTTATTTCTGACGATGGCCTGAAAGGAGAACCTGCTCCTTACGAAAACTTTGAACCGAGAAGAGAAGGTGCAATTTCAGTTAGGACAGTCGGATATGGGTTGGGTAGGACATATATTTCCAGAGAGGAAAGACCTTCAAGCCTCGTGCATTCGGTCGTAGGGCAGGTAACGAAAGGTATCGAACTTATTAAGCTCGCAGAAGAAGGACAGAGACTCTCGGTTGAAAGCCTTCCTCCTCAGATAGTTTTGCTTGGGCATAGTTTTGAGGAGGTTGAGCCCGTACTTTCTTCTATAGGCGTTGAACTGGTAAGGGACGGATACACCGGAGAGGATGCAATAATTGTCAGGCAGGACCCGCCAACAACCCTGGAAATTCTTGGAGAAGCAAAGGTAACTGCGTATGCGGTGTCGAGAGCAAAATTGATTGAAATTGAACTTTACCCTGAAAAAGCCCCCAAGTCCGTGGATTTTTTCCGCCATGCTCTTGAGCTTAAGACAAAGACAGTTGGAAAGCTGCCTGTATATATGATATACGATGACACTTACCTCTTTAAAACCGAAAAAGAGGTCGTTAAGTATAAGGAAATCCTTCCAGAAAATACACCCACGGATAAAGTACTCGGAGGAGAGATAGGGATTACGAACCAGGCTGCAAAAAGAATGGGGACTATAGGAGTCAGACTTGGAGATGACGAACTTTTCGGCCCTACCGGAGAAAGATTTTCCTCAACTAATATTGTTGGTCGTATAATGAATCCTGAAAAACTCCTTGATGTCAAAGAAGGAGATGCGATATACGTAACTGAGGTTGTACGCAGGTAAATTTAAAAGTATAAATACTAAAACAACGGGATTATTAACGAATCACACATAATAAGGATAATATATAAAAGAAGTAATATACGTAGCCACATTAATAAGTAAGTAACCGTGAGAAGTACCAGGCCAGTAGATAACTCAAGCTGGGAATAACTCAAGCTGG
>CAYSZA010000181.1:0-6159 GCA_964435275.1 uncultured Methanosarcinales archaeon
GATGCTAAAGTTGCTGAATGCAATTTTTTGTTAGTTTTCATTATCCTGCTCCTCTTTCTTTCTTATCCTGGATTTTCTAGTGTATTCTGGGTTTTTCAAATTTAGCACTGGTTTTGCTGACAGTTGGCTGAAAAAAAACCTTTTTTCTTGAGGGGAATGTATTAGAATACTGTTAAAAATAGTGATTACTTTGTCCTTTTATAAAGTACTTTCTACATTTAGCGAATTTTTAGTAACTATATATTTTGTGTGCGAAACCAGGTATATAGAACTTAGATATTACATCTATAACTAAGATCGGCGAAGGTTTATCGCTATTGATTTTTTTCAGTTAACGTGAACATCCTGATTTAGAATACTTAACTTTAAAGTAATAACTGAGAATTTCAAATGGGATCAAGGGAAGTTAAAAAGCTAAATTGGACAATCAGTTGTTGAAAAACATGAATAAAAACTGCAATGACATTTGACTCTAAAAACACTATATTATGCATCTACGAGAAGTAAAAAGGTCATGGTGGAGATTCCGATGACAGATTTAAGGTCTGTTTCTGTCACAACGGAAGAAACAGAATGTGTAACAAAAACCAGACCTTATGAGCTTATTAACCTTTGTTCTTGATTTTTATTGTTTTTCAATTTCGAGCTTATTAGTTTTAGAGTATATTCCTGGTCTTTCAACTCTTTATTACTTTTATGTAACTCGGTTTTGTTATTTTATTGCTGCCTGCAGAATTACTTGCTGTAAGCACTACTGAGTAGTTTCCTGCTTTTGAATACTTATGTACTGGATTTTGCTCAGTTGAATTTATTCCGTCTCCGAAACTCCAGTTCCACGAAGTTGGGGTTCCTGTACTTTTATCCGTAAAGGCTACATCCAGAGGTGTATATCCTGAGGTAACATTACTGGTAAAGTTTGCAACCGGTCTTGTAACGGTTTTTACTTTTATGTAACTTGGCTTTGTTATTTTACTGCTACCTGCAGAATTGCTTGCTGTAAGCACTACAGTATAATTTCCTGCTTTTGAATATTTATGTGTTGGATTCTGTTCTGTTGAATTCGTTCCGTCTCCGAAACTCCATTTCCAGGCAGTCGGTGTTCCTTTGCTTTCATCTGTAAATGCTACATCCAACGGTCTACTTCCTGAAGTAACATTACTGGTGAAGTTTGCAACTGGTCTTGTAACTGCTGTCACTTTTATATAACTCGGTTTTGTTTTTGTATTACTACCTGCATCATTTATTGCTGTCAACCTCACCGTATAGTTTCCTGCTTTGGAATATGTATGCATTGGATTCTGTTGTGTTGAGTTCGTTCCATCTCCGAAGTTCCAGTTCCATGCAGTTGGGTTTCCTGTGCTTTTATCTGTGAATGCTACATCCAAAGGTCTATTTCCTGAGGTAACGTTGCTTGTGAAATTTGCAACTGGGGCGCTTGAACCAAGAGTACCCATGTAGATATCCCAGTTTCCACTACGATTATCCATCCAAACAATTCTGTCACCGTAAATAGCCGGCGCTACTTGATCAGATGTGTCAGTAGTAATCTGAGTTTCTTTGGAAGTGGATAGGTCGTACATGTAAATATCGGCGTTTCCATTTCGATAATCTTCCCAAACTATCCTGTTACCGTAAATAGCAGGGAAGTATTCTGATCCGCTGGTGGTGATCCGAGTTTCCTTGAGAGTAGAGAGATCATAAATGTAGATGTTAGGGTTGATCCCGTAGCCGATGCTATTGCGATAGTCTGTCCACGCTATCTTGTTCCCATAAATAGAAGGATTCAACTGGTCTGATTCATTGGTGGTTATTTGGGTTTCCGTGGAAGTTGAGAGATCATACATATAGATATCAGAACCTCCATAGTTGCGCCAATCCTCCCACACTATCCTGTCACCGTAGATA
This sequence comes from uncultured Methanosarcinales archaeon, assembly GCA_964435275.1. GTDB lineage: Archaea > Halobacteriota > Methanosarcinia > Methanosarcinales > Methanosarcinaceae > Methanosarcina. The sequence goes on from CAYSZA010000181.1 coordinate 1,906, forward strand.
GCAGCAGAATAACGGTTATCCCCATTGGTGGTGATCTGAGTTTTCTGGTGAGTGGAGAGATCGTACATGCATATTATTTGCCAGCCTTCATTACTATTCTCGTCCCAGACTATTCTGTCACCGTAGATAGCAGGGTTTTGTGCATATTCGTCGGGAGTAATCCGAGTTTCTTTGGAAGTGGAGAGAAGATCGTACATATAGATCTCGTTATTTCCATTGCGATCGTCTGTCCACACTATTCTGTTACCGTAGATAGCAGGATCGAACTGGTGTGATTTATTAGTGGTAATCTGTTTTTCTTTGAGAGTAGAGAGATCGTACATGTAGATATCAGGGTTATACTTTCCATTTCGATAATCTTCCCACACTATTGTGTCACCATAGATCACAGGAGATTGCTGATTTGATTTATTGGTGGTAATCTGAGTTTCAGTGATCATGGGTGAAGCACTTTGTTCAGCAGTTGCAGCTGCCGCAGTTGAAACAAGAATTAAAAACAAAATCATGGCTGCTGAAGCTAAAGATATTGAATACAATTTCCGCTTAGTTTTCATTTTTTCCCCTACTTTTTCATACAATAATATGAATATAAATAATCATATTATGTCCTTAATTTTTAAACTTTCCTTTTAATTTTCATAAATATAAAAATTCTAAAATTTTAAAGAATCTATTCGGAAAAGGGTTGGGTCGAAGCAAGTTTATCCAGGAACACAGAGCGTCTCGATATAAAAACCGTAAAAGAAAGACCTTAAGAAAGAAAGATCTTGAAAATTTGAGGTTAGCTTAAAAAGAGATACCAAATTAGATAAATGAGGTACCAAATTAGATAACAAGATCAGTCAATCAAAATCGCAAAGCAAAGGTCAGCTTTCAAATCTGGCTAAGCAAGGCAAGCATGACTTTGTATTGATAATAATCCCCCACTACCCATTAGCTTTAACCTTTTTTATTGTTTTTCGATTTCGGATTTATTAGTTTTAGAGTATATCCCCACTTTCAACTCTTTATTACTTTTATGTAACTCGGTTTTGTTATTTTACTGCTGCCTGCAGAATTACTTGCTGTAAGTACTACTGTGTAGTTTCCTGCTTTGGAATATGTATGCATTGGATTCTGCTCAGTTGAATTTATTCCGTCTCCAAAACTCCAGTTCCATGCAGTTGGTAAGCCTGAGCTATTATCTATAAAGGAAACATCTAGAGGTGCATATCCTGAGGTAACATTGCTTGTGAAGTTTGAAACCGGTCTTGTAGCGGGCTTGACTTTTATGTAACTGGGTTTTGTTGTTTTACTGCTGCCTGCAGAATTACTTGCCGTAAGCACTACTGTGTAATTTCCTTCTTTTGAATATTTATGGGTTGGATTCTGTTCGGTTGAATTCATTCCGTCTCCAAAACTCCATTTCCATGCAGTTGGGACTCCTGTACTCTTGTCGGTAAATGCCACATTCAATGGTGCAAATCCTGAGGTAACGTTACTGGTAAAGTTTGCAGCCGGTCTTATCACTGTTTTGACTTTTATGTAACTTGGTTTCGTTATTTTACTGCTGCCTGCAAAATTACTTGCTGTAAGCACTACCGTGTAATTTCCTGCCTTTGAATACGTATGCGTTGGATTCTGTTCTGTTGAGTTTACTCCGTCTCCAAAACTCCATTTCCATGCAGTCGGCGATCCTTTGCTATAGTCAGTAAAGCTTACATTTAGCGGTGCAGTTCCGGAGGTTGGTATCGCAGAAAAGTTCGCTACAGGAAGCACCGGTTTTTCTGAGACATTTATTGTGGCAAGCTTTGAATCTGTACCGTTTTCATTGCTTACTGTCAGGTTAACAGTATAGTTTCCTGCTGCTGAGAAAGTATGCATTGGATTCTTCTCGGTTGAAGTACCTTCGTCTCCAAAGTTCCAGTCCCACCCAGTTGCATTTTGTGAGAAATCTGTAAACTGTACCGTCAGGGGAGCATAACCCTCGGTGATATTGCTGCTGAAATTTGCAACAGGAAGTACTGGTTCTTGTGTATGGACAGAAAATATAAACTGGCCCAAGGCAACAGGACCGGTTCCTACATTAACTGTGGCTGTAACAGTGTTTGTGGCGGTATCAATTACAGAGACAGTGTTGTCCCAAGTGTTTGCCACATATACTTTTGTTCCATCAGGTATAAATCCAACTCCACAAGGATAGCTTCCTAAATCTACGGTGGCTGTAACTGTGTTTGTTGCGGTGTCAACTACCGATACAGTATTACTGTATCTGTTTGCCACATAAACTCTCGTTCCTGCCGGATTCACCGCAATCCCTTCAGGAAAGTCTCCTACATTCACGGTGGTTGTAACAGTGTTTGTGGCTGTGTCAATTACAGAGACAGTGTTGCTAATTTGGTTTGTAACGTATACTTTTGTTCCTCCGGGATTCATTGTAATCCACACAGGACCTCCTCCTACAGGCACCGTGGCTGTAACAGTGTTTGTGGCTGTGTCAATTACAGAGACAGTCTGGCTATCTACGTTCACCAAATATACCCTTGTTCCATCCGGGGTGACTGTAATTCCAAAAGGATAGCTTCCTACAGGCACAGTGGCTGTAATCGTGTTTGTGGCTGTGTCAATTACAGAGACTGTGTTGCTGCCAGAGTTTGTTACATATACCTTTGTTCCCTCCGGGTTTACTGCAACTCCAGCAGGACCACTTTCTACAGGCACTGTGTCAATGACAGCATTCGTGGCTGTGTCGATCACAGAGACAGTGTCGCTTCTTGAGTTGCCCACATATACCTTTGTTCCATCGGGGTTTACTGCAATTCCGTGAGGCCAGTTTCCTACATTCACTGTAGCTGTAACAGTATCTGTGGCTGTGTCAATTACAGAGACTGTACCATCGTTGATGTTCGTAATATATGCATATTGAGCCACTGACGAAGCGCTTTGCTCAGTAGCTGCCGATGCCGTAGAAGATACGAGAATCAAAAATAAAATCATGATTGCTGAAGCTAGAGCTACTGAACGCAATTTTTTGCTATTTTTCATTTAGCATACTCCTTCATTTTTCGTATTCTGACGTTATTAATGTACTGTCGGTTCTTCATCATCTATCTCGATTTTGCAGACAAATGGCTGCAGAAAATCTCTTAGCCGGAGAACAAAACATTCGCGAAATTTGCTAAAAAAGTAGTAGTGCTGGTCTTATTTAAAATACTTATTGCATCTATAATATTTTATTATTAACTATTTAATTTATAAAACCAGGTAGATGAAACTCATTAGTATACTTTAACTTAAAATTTGGGGAAATAATGTTATTGATCTTTCAATTAAACTGCATGTCCTGACTAAGAATATTTCATTGTAAATACTATTTGGGAATTTCAAACGAGTTTAAAAAAGAATTAAGAAACTAGAACACAGGATCAGTCATTAGAAATCACAAAGAAAAATATTAGCTTTCAAATCTGGCTAAGTACTGGCTAAGCAAGGCAAGCATGACCTTGTATTAATAATAATCCCCCACTCTCCTTTAGCTTTGACCATTTTATTGTTTTTCAATTTACTGGTTTATTCATTCAGAGTATGTCCCTGGTCTTGTATTCGTTGTCACTTTTATGTAACTCGGTTTTGTTATTTTATTACTACCTGCAGAATTACTTGCTGTAAGCACTACAGTGTAGTTTCCTGCCTTGGAATACTTATGTACTGGATTCTGCTCAGTTGAATTTATTCCGTCCCCGAAACTCCAGTTCCATGCAGTTGGGACTCCTGTGCTTTTATCTGTAAAGGCTACGTTCAATGGTGCGTATCCTGAGGTAACATTGCTGGTAAAGTTTGCAACCGGTCTTGTAACTGATGTCACTTTTATATAACTCGATTTAGTTTTCGTATTACTGCCTGCATCGTTTGTTGCTGTCAGTCTCACCGTATAATTTCCTGCCTTGGAATATGTATGCATTGGATTCTGTTCTGTTGAATTCGTTCCGTCTCCGAAGTTCCATTTCCATGCAGTTGGGACTCCTGTGCTATTGTCAGTAAAGCTTACATTTAATGGAGCTTTTCCGGAGGTAGGATTTGCAGAAAAGTTCGCAACAGGAAGCACCGGTTCTGGTTCTCCGCTTGAAATAGTGCTCATATAAATGTCATAGTCTCCATTACGGTCATCGCTGTATACTACTCTGTTACCGTAGATAGCAGGATCGGATCCACTTCCGCCGCTGGTAATTTTCATTTTCTGATTAGTGGAAAGATCACACATGTATATCCCATGAT
>CAYSZA010000182.1:0-3261 GCA_964435275.1 uncultured Methanosarcinales archaeon
TAATGGTCTGCTCCATGCGGGTATTCAATCCATTCTACATCAAAACCGAATCTTTCGCCAGCGGCATCTATGACCTTTCTGCCTTCGGCGATAATTTCTGGGCCTATCCCGTCGCCCGGGAGGACCGGAATCTTATACTGCGTCATATTTATACTCCTTTCGAATTTACAGGCAAAATTGCCTTTTTTATTGCGAGATGTCAAACGCGGACAGAGCTGTCTCAGGACAGATTTCCTGTTTCTGAGCGTTCGGAGACCAATTTCCTGGCATATTCTATAAGCCCTCCTTCATCCACGATTTCACGCACGAAATCAGGGAGAGGGGTTGCCTGGTAGGTCTCGCCTTTTGTCTTATTTACGATAACTCCTGTCGCAAGGTCTACCTCAAGTTCGTCTCCGTCATCGATCCTGTCAGTGTCAGGGCATTCCAGAACAGGAACTCCGATGTTTATTGCATTTCTGAAAAAGATCCTTGCAAAAGATTTTGCAATTACACAGGCTACCTTTGCCCCTTTCAGGGCAAGGGGCGCGTGCTCGCGCGAGGAACCGCAACCAAAATTGCTTCCCGCGACCACGATATCATTTTCATGAACGTTTTTTGCAAATTCGGGGCGCACGCCTTCAAACGTGTACTTTGCAAGCTCTTCAGGGGTATTGTAAATCAGGTACCTTCCGGGAATTACTGCATCCGTATCCACGTCATTTCCGAATTTCCAGGCTCTTCCTTTCATAACATCACCGGTCTTTTGCTGCAGTTAAATGCTGCTATTTAGAATTCTTACAGCCTGAACTTAGCTGCATTCACTGGGTTGAAGTATCACAGGTAATATTTAAATTATTTTCTAGCATGGTATAAAAATTGGTTAACAATTCTTGTCTTTTCACTCATGAGTTTCTCCGGGTGATCTACAGAGACTGGTCACTTCTCTCGCTGGATTGTGTTTCTTCGCTTTTTCCTTCGGCGCGAGACTCAAGAGCACTTGGTTCTCCTCCTCCGTGCCAGCTCAACCTGGGGCGGATGTGCACGAGGTGGACTGATTCCGAATGGTCATCCACAATCAGAGCAGCCCCTCTTTCGCTTCCCATTTTCTTAATGTACGCCTGCAGACTTTCCTGCATATAAAGAGGTCGTGAAGTTTCCAGAGCCAGGATATCATCACTTGCTGTAAGGCGGTGGCAGATAAGAAGATCACTCTGGGAAACGACATCTGGGTGCAGACTCGCAGGTCTCTGGGTTGCCAGAACCAGGGAGAGCCCAGGCTGCCTCCCCTGCCTGAGGCATTGGTTGATAAGCACCTTTGAGGCAAGACTTTCAGCTTTTGCGGGTACGAAAATATGAGCCTCATCTATAAAGAGCCAGACCATGGGAAATTCTTTCTCTTCGATCTCTTCTCCCATTAGTTTTTTTTCGTAGGCTCTTCTTGCCTCAAGTCTTGCTTCATAAAGCCTGCCTGCAAGAATTGATACTGCTGCAGCACAGACGTTTTCATTTTCAAGCGTACTCACATCAAGGATAGTAGTCCTTCCTCCGGATACGAGTTCTGACAGGGATGTCCCCTCTTTTGAAAAAAGGCCCCAGGAATTCACTGCCCTGAAATAATTCTCCACAGCTCCTTTCGAGGTTTCTTCCGAGCGAGTATCCCTGGTAATCTCGCTGAGAATTTCATCAAAGGAATAAGCAGATCCTTTTTCCCTGAGGAACTCGATTGCCCTTACCAGCAGAATTCCAGGAGGGGAAACCTCTTCAATATTAAATATCCTGCACCACTGGCTTCCTGAAAGTTCTTTTATCGGGATGGAAAACGGCTTTACGTTGATATTTCGTTTCCTGTAAGCCTCAACTCTGCCTTCAGGCACGAAAACTTCAATTTCGAGCCCGGCTGGAAAGAGCTCCCAGCTTTTCAGCTTCTGGGCTTCAAAAGTATTTGGGTGGCTCATTGTCCAGAAAATCCCCATAGTGTCAATAACGAGGGAGGCAAGCCTTTTCTTAACAGCCGGCTCAAGAAAGGCAAGCTCTTCAAGCAAGCAGCCCATTGTATAGGATTTTCCATACCCCCTTTTCCCGCAGATTAAAACAGCATGAGGCTTCAGGGCATCAAGATAGACGGCAGCTCCCCGGGAGTGATCAAGTGCCATGTAATTTCCGATGGACAGGAGACCTTTTCCAGGGTTCTCTTCATTTCCAAGTACACGCAGCGTTCCGGCAATCTTTCCCCCGAAAACAGACCTAAAATCTTTATTTTCTACTTTTTGCATTCTGATGATATCGGACTGAAAACTATTTAAAATAATTTACTTAATTTGGGATTAAATAAAAGGAGTTATTTTAAGTTTTCAGATTCACGCATCGTTTTTCTTCCACTTGTGGAATAATATTCATGCCTCAAACTCTTATAGATCTGCAACTCAGTAGTATATAGCTCTCACGGAAAAGAGGTAGAGATCAATGAGAATATCGGTAATTCTTGGGCACCCAGACAAAGATAGTTTTAATCATGCGATTGCAAACACGGTTGTAAAAACTCTGTTAGATAACGGGCACGAAATATTTTTTCACGATCTTTACGAAGAAAATTTTGATCCAGTAATTACAAGTCAGGAAATTCCCAAAGGCGCCTCTTTAGATCGGGTAATAGAAGAACATTGTAATGAAATTCGTAAGGCAGAAGGAATTGTTGTAGTTCATCCCAACTGGTGGGGGCAGCCCCCTGCAATTTTAAAAGGATGGGTAGATCGAGTAATACGTGCAGGAGTAGCATACGAATTTAAAGAAGGAGATAGTGGCGAAGGAATACCGGTAGGATTGTTAAAAGCAGAAACTGCCCTGGTGTTCAATACCTCTAATACACCAAGAGGGAGGGAACTGCAAGTATTTGGCGACCCGCTTGAGATACTCTGGAAAAACTGCGTTTTCGATTTTTGTGGAGTAAAAAATTTTTATAGAAAAATGTTCGGAGTTATAGTTACAAGCAAGTTTGAGGAAAGACAGGAGTGGTTAAAGGAAGTGAGAAAAATAGTAGATATGTATTTCCCAATCAGTCCTGAAAAAACCCTGTTAGAAAAACCGAAAAATTAAGGGTTGAAAAGAGATTCAACCGTGAAGAATCCAACTTCAGAACCTGAAAACTCAAGTGGTATGATGGTTCGTCCGATCAAAGTTGTTCATCTGAGCAAAGTTGTTTGTCTAATCAAACTTTTCGCTCAAGCCTTTCTTGAAAAGGTTTGCTCACAGTTTTTGATCAAACTTTTTTTGAAAAAGTTT
>CAYSZA010000182.1:3361-6158 GCA_964435275.1 uncultured Methanosarcinales archaeon
TTTTTTGAAAAAGTTTGTGTTCACGATATTATCTTATCCAGCTGGTTTGTCTGAGCTGCCGTTTTGATTTCCTGGGCAATTCTTCTTCCGGTGGAGAGGTCTTCCTGTATCAGGTCCGCATATGGGGAGCCTGAAATGTAAAGGTTTGTTCCTGCAACAATCCTGGCTGAGATCTCGAATACTTTAATTTCAAGTGAATCCGTAAAGACGGTTTCAAGGCAGAAAGCTCCTATCATTCCGCCAAAAAGGCCCAGGGACTCCTCAACTACCCGTTCTCCAAGGGAGAAGATAAGAGGCAGCAGAGATTCTCTTGCAACAAGAGGTACGTTTCCTGTGACGACATAGGTCGGGCGAATGCCTGCTTCTATGAGTTCTCTGGGCGAGCCAAGCCTGAAGATCTCATCGGCATTGGATTCTACCCTGCGGTCCATGCTCAGGAGCTCAAGGCTGCCCTCGCTTAAAGTGTATCCCTCGTTTCGGATTGGGGAATAGAAGTAATGCAGGTAATAGCGAGTTCCGGTTATGAATTCCTGAATTGTGTACTTCTGGGTTCGGTCTACGAGTTCATTGAATTCTTCGTAGGTTTTTGCGACGAAGAAACCTTTTCCTCCCTTTGCTCCATCATACTTAACCATTACAGGTCCGTTAATTTCGCGTGGGTCATCGATTTTTCCGGGCATGTGAATGCCTGCTCCCAGAAGCCACTCCCGTTCTTTATTCCTGTCTGACTCCCATTCGAGTACAGCCCTATTTCCGAAAGTGGGCACAGTCAATTCTGCAAAATTTTCCGTACCAAGGTAAGCAACAAATGAACCGTGTGGAATAATAATGGTGTTTTTCTTTCTAAGCTCCTCAGCCTTATTCATTATATCGTCATAGCTATCGACAATAAGGTATTCGTCAGGTTTTGCCTTGGGGAAGGCTTCATAAAATTTGGGAGGCTTGCCAACGCAGATTCCCAGAGTTCTGAAGCCTTCTTTTCGAGCTCCATCAAAGATTTGAAGGCTTGAGTGAGAACAGACTGTTGCAATTGTAATATTTTCTAAGTCGTAATTTTTCAGAAATTCAAGAACCTGCTGTTTTGTGATCATGATTGGTACCAGCGGAAAATTTAGATTAGAATATACAATGTTATATTTAAGGTTAAGGTCTGGATTCTATATATAAATGTAGTAGTGGACGTATATTCAGCCACAAAAATAAAACTTTATATTAAGACCCACGCAAACTATGGTTGGTACTGAATAAAAAATAGGCAGGTTTTTAATCCAGGAAGTAAATATGGACGGGCTTGAAAATCGTGACGAATTATCGGAAGCCGGCGAACCCCCACAGGGGCCCGAACCAATGGAGCGGGGCGGCAGGGTGCTTGTCCTTCCGGTAAATGGGGAATCCAGAAAGATCACTCAGATTCTTTCTAATGAAACATCATTAAAGATTCTTGAATTGCTTGGGAAAAAAAGTATGTCTGCGACCAGTATTGCAGAGGAGTTAAAGCTTCCCCTTACTACTGTCAAGTATAATCTTGACTCCCTTATCGAATCCGATCTTATAAAGGTCAAACAAATAAAGTGGAGCCAGAAAGGGCGGCAGGTAAAGATCTACGAGTCAGTAGAAAAACTGATTGTTCTGATTCCCTCGAAGAGTTCGATGGACAAGCTCTCTATTATAAGTTTGCTCCAGAAATATATCGGGGTAATAGGAGCTGCCTTTTTTGCAGCCGCAGGAATTGAGTATTTTTCAGCTTATATGCAGGCAAAAAGGGTCATTGACGCTACTGCTCCTTTGAGAACAGGAATAAAGGAAATACCTGATGCGCCTTCTCCGGAGCAGATGGCTATGGGAGTTAACGAGAGCAATAATATAAGCCCGAAAATAGCTCTCGACCAGCAGGTGCCTGAAAATGAATCCCTGAATGTAAGTTCAGGGACTCTGGATACCGGAGCAGGAAATCTTTCTTCCGGACTGGAAGCTGGCCCGACCCAGGGAGTTGCCGAAGTTCCCATGTCCACGCCGGATGGTTTAGATTCCGTTCATGGAGTTCCCTCTGTCCCGCCTGAAGGGTTGACCCACGCAGGCGGGATTCATGGGCTTTATGATACCTTTTCTCTTCACCCTGGGGTCTGGTTCCTTCTAGGGTGTATTTTTATAGTAGTCCTGCTGATTGTAAGAGAAGTCTATATTAAGAAAAAAGCCAGGTAGAGAGTCTTATGAGAGTCGCTTTAAAACTTGCATACATAGGCACCGAGTTTCACGGCTCCCAGATCCAGCCCAATGTCGAGACCGTGGAGGGAGAACTCTTCGAAGCTCTCCAGAATCTCGATATTATAGAAAGCCCCAAGTCTGCGAATTATACCTGCGCCGGCAGGACAGACGCCGGGGTTCATGCCCTTGAACAGGTTGTCGCTTTTGACACGGACAAACCGAACCTGGCAATTCCAAGGATTATAAATTCCGAACTTTCCCCAGCAATCTGGACCTGGGCTCACGCGGAAGTTCCCCGGAGCTTCGATGCCAGGAGAGATGCGGCTTCCAGGCACTACCGATACGTGATGAGTGGAAAAGAGTATGATATCTCCAGGATCCGGGAAGCTTCAAAATTGCTGGTCGGGACCCATGATTTTGAAAACTTCTCACGAACCAACGGAGAAAAGAGTACGGTTCGAACCATAGAAAGGGTCAGTGCCCGTGTAGACGGGGAGCTTACAAAAATCGATGTTGTTGGAAATAGTTTCCTCTGGAATATGGTCAGGAAAATCGTAACCGCCCTTTCCATGATTGGAAAAGGGGTACGTGA
>CAYSZA010000183.1:0-6133 GCA_964435275.1 uncultured Methanosarcinales archaeon
ATATAAAGTATATGATAAATAAATTTTCCGAAAAAATATTTATGGCTTTTTTACTACTGAAAACTCAATAATGAACTCCGTTCCAGAGTCCCGGTTTAACTCCAGTTTACCGTCTAATTGATCTACCAGTATTGTTACCAGCTGTATTCCAAGTGTATCAGAAGTTTCTATACTGATGTCTTCAGGTATACCTGCTCCATTGTCCGAAACGGTTAAAGTATAACAGATACTTTTGCACTCTTCGTTCATCTCTCCGTTTCTCTCGTTTTCAGTTTTTCCGTTTTCTCCGCTGGAGAGTATAATCCTGATTTCTCCGTTTTTCCCACCGGGAAATGCGTGTTTCAGAGAATTTGAAACAAGTTCATTAACAATCATTCCTAACGGAACTGCAGTATCCATGTCAAAAAAAGTATTTTCTTCGATTTCCAGAAGCATATGGATTCCTGAAGCCCCAACATTGTAACACCTGAAGAGTTCTTCGGTCAGCTTGCGCAGGTATACTGCGAAGTTAAGAGTACTGACTTCTCTTGACCCATACAGTTCTTCGTGGATCAGGGCCATAGAAATAACCCGATTCTGGCTGTCCCTGAAGGCGGCAAGGATTTTTGAGGTGTCGTATATGTTGTTTTCAGCGAATTTTTCAGCCTGGAGGTCTAGCAGAGACGAGATCACCTGCAGATTATTTTTTATTCTGTGGTGAATCTCCTTTTTACGGGCCTCTTCAATCTTTTTCAGGATATTTTCAGCTTTTTTCCTTTCTGTAATGTCCTTCATTATTCCGAGGACCTTATTTGTAAGATAATTTCCCTTTTGAAGGCAGACTCCGTGATCTTCAATATGGATATAATCTTCATCTTTTCTTCTAAAACGATATTCCAGGTGGAAGTTTCTCTTATTTTCACAGTTTTTTATGCTCTGGCCACAGTCTTTTATCTTTTGATCCCAGACCTTACTCCGGTCTTCAGGGTGGACATTGTTTATCCATAGCTCAATGCCGGTGTTCAGCAGTTCTTCCCGAGTATATCCAGTAACCTTTTCTATGGCGCCTGCCCAGTAAATTTTGTTTTCCTCAATATCGTACTCGTATATGAGCTGGCCTGTCTGTTCCGTAACGATCCTATATCTTTCCTCACTTTTCTGAAGCTTTTCTTCGGCTTTTTTACTCTCTGTTATATCTCTGGCAATAACTGAAATAGCTGTCAGCTTTCCCGAAATCTCAAAAATCGGAGAAAGACTCATTGAGATGTCTATAATCTTACCGTCTTTTCTCAGCCTTGAGGTCTCATACTGGCGAATCTTTTCCCCCTGTTTAATCATCTCTACTAATTTCATCGCTTCTTCGCCCAACGCAAGTGGAATTAAGGCGGCTGCGGGCTTCCCCAGAATTTCTTCGGCCGAGTACCCGTAAATCTGCTCTGCCCCCTGGTTCCAGCTGGTAATTATCCCGTCAAGCGACTTGGTTATAATGGCATCGTTTGATGATTCCACGATATTCGCCAGATTCTGAACTTTCTCCTCTGCTTTTTTACGCTCAATGGAATACTGGATAGAGCGTTTCAGCAGTCTGCCGTCGACCTGACCTTTGACCAGATAGTCCTGAGCACCTTTTTTTACAGCATCGACTCCGATTTTTTCATCATTTCTTCCGGTCAGGATTATAATAGGAACTCGTGAATTCCTTGAATGGATTTCAAGAAAAGTATCAACACCATCGCTATCCGGCAGTCCCAGGTCGGATAATATCACATCAAACGAACTTTCTTTAAGAAGGTTTAGACCTTCACTCAGGGTTTCAACACTTTTAAGTTCATACGGGAAGCTGGCAAATTCTTCGAGCATCTCTTCAATTAAACCTGCATCCCCTGGATTGTCCTCAAAAAGTAAAATTTCGATCTTTTTATCCATATCCAGACCGTCCTATCCGGATTATTGTGACTTTATCTCGATGGCAGCTTTACAATCTCAAGCCAGAAATTCTCTATGGATTTAATCACTCGTATAAACTGATCAAAGTCAACAGGTTTGGCTATATATGCATTGGCATGAAGATTATAAGATCTCAGTACGTCCTCTTCGGCTTTGGAGGTCGTTAAAACCACAACCGGTATGTTTTTAAGCTCATCATCGCTTTTCACTTCCTCAAGAACCTCACGCCCGTCTTTCTTTGGTAAGTTTAAATCCAGAAGTATTATATCCGGTCGCGGGGAGCCTGAAAACTGCCCTTCCCCACGTAAAAAAGCGATGGCCTCTTCTCCGTCCTCTACAATATGAAGTATATTCCCTATTTTCGCATCTTCGAAAACTTCTTCGATTAAGCCTATGTCGCCTTTACTATCCTCTACTATAAGAATCTCTACGGATTTAGTTGCGATCTGGGTTCTCATTTATACAACCTTCCTGGTTAAAATCAAAATAAAAATTTTTAAATTTCCGAAATTTATTACTGAATTTGAATCCGGTTTTAAAGATCAAATTTCCACAATTACGTCCTCGTTTTTAAATTTTGGAGGAACTACTGGCAGAGTGAAGTAAAAGACCGAACCTTTACCTGGTTCAGATTCTACCCAGATATGTCCTCCATGTCTTTCTACAATTTTTTTACATATTGAAAGTCCTATGCCTGTCCCTGGATACTCTTCTCTTTTGTGAAGTCTTTTAAAAACCTCAAAGATCCTCTCAGAAAACTTCGGATCAATCCCAATTCCGTTATCCTGTACTGAAAATAACCATTTATTGTCTTTTTTCTCTGCAGAAATCTTTACCTCCGGGGCTTTCTCACTGCGGAACTTAATGGCGTTGCTGATAAGGTTCTGGAACAGTTGAGCAAGCTGGATAGAATCCGCCATTACTACAGGCAAAGAGCTATAAGATATACTGGCTTTGTTTTCTTTTATGGATACCTCTAAATCAAACACTACCTGGTTTAAAACAGATTTGCAATCTGTGGGTTCTAATTCCCTGGCTTTTGTAGTCACCCGAGAAAATTCCAGAAGATCATTTATCAGGTTTTGCATACGAGAAGCCCCGTCCACAGCAAAATAAATATATTTATCAGCTTTATCATCAAGTTTTCCCTGATATTTTCTTTGTAAAAGCTGTAAGTAACTTGCTATCATTCTCAAGGGTTCCTGCAGGTCATGGGATGATACGTAAGCAAATTGTTCCAGTTCTGCGTTTGAGCGGGCAAGTTCTTCTAATTTCAGTTTTAGCAGTTTCTCTGCCATTTTTCGCTCAGTAATATCGCGTGCTGCAGCAAAAACCCCGATAACCTTTCCAGCTTCGTCCCGGTAAACCGAAGCATTATACAGGACCGGCGTTATATGTCCGCCTCTATGTCGGATTTCCAGAGGGTAATTTCGCACCACTCCTTCCTGAAATACGTGCTGGTATCCTTCTCTGGCTTTCTCGGGTTCGGTGAAATAATCTGAGAAATCAGTCCCAATTAACTCCTTACGAGAATAACCCGTAGTAAATTCTGTAGAATAATTTACATCGGTAATTTTACCATCCAGACCAATAGTTACAAGAGGATCTACACTGGCCTCAATAAGACTGCGGTTATACGCATTAGCCAGTTTTAATGCCTTTTCAGCCCTTTTATGCTCAGTAATATCCTGAACTGTTCCTCTCATCCGAACAGGGGTATTCTCCTCGTTAAAAATAACTTCGGCCTGTTCATGTACTATACGCTCCTCTCCGGTAGCTAAAATAACCCTGTGGTTAATATTATAGGGCTTTCCGTTTAAAGCCTCTTTGACGGCATTATTTACATACTCTCGATCTTCTGGATGTATATAACTTAAAAATGCATTGTAAGTTGCGCCGAAATCCTGAGGACTGCGTCCGAAAATGCGGTAAATTTCATCAGACCAGTACAGCTCATTAGTTATAATATTCCAATCCCAGTTCCCGAGATGTGCCATTCTTTGGGCTTCAGCAAGACCTCTCTCGCTTTCTTTGAGTGATTCGTATGCCTTCTCAAGCTGCAATGCTCTTTCTTCAACTAATTCTTCCAGATTATCAAGGGTCTTTTTTAACCTGGCTTCTGCTTCTTTTATATCTTTAATATCACGGGAAATTGCAAGAATAGAAGCTACCCTGCCATTAACGAATTCCGGGACAATTTGCGTATTAAAGTAATACTCTTTTCCCTGAGGCGAAATATGGTGGAATTCCATTGTTCCGGGTTTTCCAGTGATAAAAACATTCTCATAGTACTCTTCCCAGAACTTTATATGTTCAGGGTTCATTCCCAATTCACTATTAGTTTTCCCAATAATTTTTTCCGGAGAACGACCATAAGGTTCCGCAGAGGCAGGATTAGCATATGTGTGGCGGTATTGCCTGTCAAAACGGACAATTACATCAGGAGAATTTTCAGCCAGAGTACGGAAACGTTTTTCACTTTCATGGAGCGCTTTATTGGCTTCCTGGAGTTCTTCAGCCTGAGACTGTAACTTCTCAGATTGCATCTGGATTTCCTCGTATGCCTTACGCAACTCCTCCTCGGCTTGCTTACGCTCAGTAATGTCGACAAATGCGCCGACGCTGCCGCGCACTCGCCCGTCTGTATCGTACAGTGGGCTGGCTGATCCAAGAAGTCCCCTCCATTCCCCGCTTGGCAGCAGCACATCAAACTCTTCGTTCCGCACGTGAATATCTTTCAAGGCAGATTCTTGCATGGGCAGTTCGCATGCGGTCAACTCGTGACCTTTTCTGAAAAAGCGCCTCACCGAGGTAACATTCGCCGAGACATTTTCTCCGGCTTCTGCCTCATAAAATTCATTTGCCGTACGATTGCCGGTGATACTGCGACATTGTGGGTCGTGGCCAATCCAGATGGCAACAGGCGTCATTTCCATTACTGTTTCGATCTCTTCGGCTCGCTGGCGAGTTTGCTCTTCCAGCTGCTTTCTCTCGGTAATATCTCTTAAAATTACCGCGAATTTCCCTTTTCCAGGGCTGAATATGTAACTATCGAGATACCTGCCCAGCCCTTGGCTAAAAATCTCAACATGTGTTGGCTCACCTGAGAACGCTACTTCATTATACTTTTCGATAAGTATGCGGCTCGGGTTATGCAATACTTCCGCTATAGTCTTGCCTAATGTCTCTTCCCTCTTTAAGCCTGTTTGAAGCTCAAAAGCAGGATTTATCTCAATGAAACGATAGTCGCAAGGCGTACCATCCTTATCATAAACAGGTTCCCCAAGGAAGAAACCCTCGGTCATGTTTGTAAAAAGCATTCGATATTGCTTTTCACTTTCACTCAATGCTTCGTAAGCCTCCTGGAGTTCTTCCGTCTGAGCCTGCAGCTCCTCCGATTGTACCTGGAGATTCTCGTATGCTTCACGCAAAGCCTCTTCTGCCTGTTTGTATTTTGTCGTCTCACGTAACGACAGGACAAGGCCAGTTACATTTCCGTTGCAATTCCTGGCAGGCACCAGGCTCCAGTCCCAATAGGTAACTCCGCGTTCGGACTGGTCGGGATAGACAAACGGCTTGTACTTGTAGAATACTCCTTCGCCCGTGTCCCGGACCTTACTGAAAATCGCCTCGTTTTCCGCGTGAGGATATAATGTGAAATGGTTCTTGCCGATAATATCTTCCGACTTCATATGGCACGATTCGGCATAGGCGGCGTTGACCCATATAAAGTTAAACTGCGGATCGAAAAAGGCCAGCATAAAGTCCGTGGTTTGCATTATGCTTTCTAGCAAGCTTCGCTCTCGTTGCAGCGCCTCCTCGGCTCGCTTGCGTTCGATAGCAACCGACACCTGGTCGGCTACTGTGCTCATGAGGGCAAGCTCGTCCCCAGCAAAGCTCTTTCCGCTCCTTGTGCCAAAGGAGAGTGTGCCTATTGTTTTCTCTCCGATATGGAGAGGCTGACAGGCGTACGCCTGAATCCCCATTGACCGCACAAGGTCGGCCCGCCTGTCTCCGTTATGCTGTATATCCTCGGAAACGATACGGCAGCCTTCACTGGCCACACAACCACATATGGCAACTCCTTCATCCAGCCATTCGATCTCTTTAGCCGCCTCCGCGCTTATCCCTCCGTAAGCGTTGAGATGGAGCTTGCCCTGCGCCTCGTCAAAAACGTAATTAAAGAACACATCACAGTTCAGGTGGC
>CAYSZA010000184.1:0-6113 GCA_964435275.1 uncultured Methanosarcinales archaeon
CTGATAAGCTATTAAAACATAGGCAGGCAAGTAGAAGTAAAACCTTCAAATAAAATCCTTAAATCCCGAAGTTATGGAACTTCGGAAGCATCCTAGTACTCTGATAACTTGATAGTCTGATGATTTGATAGTTTGATAATCCTACAATCATATCTAAAGATGGAGCGTGTTATTCTCATGAAAGAATCCACACCAGAAATTCATATAAAAGACACTAAAAAGTCATTTTCTTTTGCCTTAATTACAATTTCGACCTCAAGATACGAGAAATACGGAAGTTCAGTTTCACCTGAAGAAGCTGAAGACCTTTCAGGAAAAACTATGAAGGATCTTCTCGAAGCTGCTGGCCATAAAGTTTCGTTCTACAGGCTGGTTTCCGACGAGAAAACTTCAATTACAGAGGCAGTTCTTGCAGCTCTCGATAGTTCCACAGATATTATTATTACAAGCGGGGGCACAGGGCTTGCACCAAAAGATATTACAATAGAATCAGTAACTCCAATATTTGAGAAAGAAATTCCAGGTTTTGGAGAACTTTTCAGGTACAAAAGCCTTGAAGATATAGGAACGTCTGTAATCCTTACAAGGGCTGTTGCAGGCGTGATTAAAGGAAAAGCGGTATTCTGCCTGCCGGGTTCTCCAAACGCTGTGAAATTGGCGCTTTCTGAGATTATAATTCCTGAAGCCGGTCATATTGTCAGGCATGTAAGGGAATAAACCTGACACGTTTTGGTAGATAGGTTTCTACATGAGAAATAATTGAAAAGCAGCGGTCTAAATCCTATACTGTGAATTTTCAAAAATTATTTCTCTTTGTTTTCGCTCATCTTTGAAAGAAATCCATTATAATTATTTTTTATTTTTACTGTATTGGGATGATTTTGTCCCAACTTCTTTTCAACTATTTCCAGTGCTCTTTTATAAAGTAGGAGTGCTTCTTCATATCCTCCAATTTTCTCATAGATTTTAGCAAGATTGTTCAAAGATTGTGCAACGTTAGGATGTTCTGGTCCTAGAACTTTTTCGCGAATATCAAGTGCCTTTTTATAAAGTGGGAGTGCTTTTTCGTAATCTCCATTCTGATGATAGGACGCTGCTAGGTTATTTAGAGTTGTTGCAATATTTGGGTGTTGTGATCCGAGTACCTTTTCATAGATTTCAAGTGCCCTTCGATAAAGTGGGAATGTCTTTTCGTAATCTCCCATTTCAAAATAAAGTATCGCGAGATTGTTTAGTGTAGCTGCAACATCTGGATGTTGTACTCCGAGCACCTTTTCATTGATTTCTAGTGCCCTTTTATAAAGTGAGAGTGCTTTTTCGTAATCTCCAATCTGACGATAAAGTATCGGAGATCATTTAGTGTTGCTGCAACATCTGGGTGTTGTAAACCCAGAACCATTTCACGAGTATCAAGTGTCTTTTGATAAAGCAGGAGTGATTTTTTGTAATCTCCCATCCGACGATAGAGCTCGGCGAGATTGTTTAGTGTTGCTGCAACATCTTGATGTTCCTGCCCAAGTTTTACTTCAAGAATTAATAGCATTTCCTCATAAAGGGGAGAAATTAATTGCCAGAACGCTGCTCTGTAGAACGGATCAGATATAGAGATAAACCACTCGCATAATTCTCCTGCTTCAAGCGCCCCTTTTGCATGGTAGAAGGCTTCAGTTAAAGCGGTTTCGTGTTCTGGGGTTATTGCTTTGAGATCGAGATCTTTTAGTTGATAGCCATAGAAATCAAGCATAAAATTATGGACTTCTTTTTTCAAATCTGGATCTTGGTACTCCTGCAGGCTTTTTCTCATAAGCTGGTGCATAGAACATTCTCCTTTATCGTTAACGTCCATAAAAGAGAAGCTATGCAGTTCTGAAAAACTGGTTGCAGGATATCCGGTATTAAATTTCTCGACTAGGATTTTGAATAGTTCACGGTTCCAATATCTGGGAACTGATAAGACTTTCAGTGTCTCTTTTTCTTCCCTGTCAAGGTATTTGACGAACCTGCAGAAAATACCTTCCGGAACCTTTGCAAAGTTTCCCGGAGTGGGCTGCTTTTTTTGCTTTATTTTTCTGTAGGTATCGATGGAGAGTTCAAGGTAGTAGGGTACGCCTTCACTGCTTTCAATGAGTACAATCTGGATATCCTCTTCAGTGATTCCACACCGTTTTAACAGATCGAGAGCATCTTTTTCTGGAAGTTTTCCAATTTTACGCTGGTCAAAGTAATTTTTCCAGTCTTCATCTATTTTTTCCATTTTTTTCCCAGCGAAGGGATTCTCTTCCACAGATTACCCACAGACAGGATTTTTGTATGTTTTCAATAAGTTTTCTGAGCCATTTATCACGGTCACTAAAACTTCCTTGTTCTCTTTCTTTTTCCCAGAGGGCTTCGTAAGTGTCTATAAAAATGACTGCGGATTCTGAAGCGTTCTGCAGGTGATCAGCAAGGTCATAGGCCCAGTAAACAGGTAGTCGTTCATCTATTTCTGTCGGTTCAAGGTCTGGAAGTTTGGAAATATCTTCTTTGCGTTTCATGACCCATTTTTGATAACGTTCAGGTAAACTTTTGGCAAGGTTATACACATTTGGTATCAGGTTTACGGGGACAAATTCGTACAGATATCTAGAACATCATGAACAATACTTTCCTCTGAGTAGTTTTCTTTTACCAGAGGAACACGGGGATTAACTTTTTTCCAGTAGGTGGCAAGGGCAATGTCAAAAGAGTTGAATTTGATGCTGTATTTCTGGTGCAATTGGCTGGAGAGAACTTCGAGGAATTTATAAGGCTGCCTATATTGTTCGGTGGCGAAGTCTATTGAAGTCCATATAACCTTTGTGTGCCGGTCCGATTCGTTGTGTTTTTCGAGCAAGGTTGGAAGTTCTTTTCTAAGGCTGGTTTTTCCAATTCCGGCAACTCCATAGTAGACTAGGATACTGTAGTCCTTTTGGTCGATGTTCCGGAAGGCGTTTTCAAAAGCTTCAATAAACTCTTTCCTGTCAACGAATGGACATTCTACTTTTTCATCAAAATTTGTAGGACAAACTGACACTCAATTCCTCCGAAACTCAGTTCTTGGTCAGCTTAAGTTTCCAACCTCTTGAGGTATTTTCAACTTGTCCTATATTACAGTACTGAAATCTTTCAATCAATTTCTAAAATTCGACAAATGAAGCCCATCAACAATAAGCCGGAATTTTTCCGGAAGATTTACATGATCGTTTTCTGCAACCTTTTGCCATATCGCGTACTTTTTAATTTCTTGTATACAACCAGTAAAAAACAGAAATTCGTGAATCAGTAACTTACATAGATATGATTTGCGATTTCCCTGTCAACGGCATACCTGGTCTGGTCAACCTCAAAAAGGTATGACGGCGACCTCTTCAGCAGAGTAACGGGCATGCCTGGCAGGATGCCCATTGATATGAGTTTCTGCAAGATTCCCGGATTTCCGGTTTCAAGGTGTGAGATCTTTCCGGCTTTTCTAGGTTCCATCGCGCAGAGTGTTGTAGTTTTCAGGGTAAGGTGTGAATTTTTTGTTACCATTTGAAGAGCTTCCTTATGGATTGTATTACCTTTGCTTCTTTTACAAGTTCATATCCGCAGTTCGGACAGCACTGCTTATTGCAGCTGTGGAGTTTTCCACAGCCTGTGCATTTCGTTTCATCAGGTTTTTCAAATGTGTTTCCACATAGAGGGCAATTCACAGGTTCGCCCCCAGCAATTTTAGAAAGTTATTTACAATAAAGCCTGTAAGGAATGCAAACGGGAAAATGAAGCCCGATATTGCAAGGGCAGTTTTTAAACCTCTTTCTTTTATCGTCATCATGAACTGGGCTATACAGGGCATGAAAAGGGTAAGAGTAACGGCTGCAACTACCAGTTGAGCTGCTGTTAATGCCCCTGAATCATACATTCCGTAGATTCCGGCTGCCCCGAAATCCCTCCTGAAGAAACCGAAGAGGAAGACCTCTGCTGCCTTACTGGGCAGGCCTATCCAGCCTGTAGGATATTCCATGACTTTCAGGGCAAGGGCAAAAATCCCTGTCAACCTGCCTATCCAGATCAGAACACTTGCCAGTACGAACAGGGGAAGTACTTCAAGGAAATACCAGTGCATTCTTGAGTAGGTTTTTACTGCGATATTCGAAAGTTTCGGTCTCCTCAGTGGGGGCATTTCAAGTATGAAGGTAGGAGCTTCTCCTGGAAGGACTCTGGAAGCCAGGTACCCTATCAGGACAAATTCAAGCCCTATGACGCCCGACCAGACAAGCAGGCTTTCAGGGCTTTCCGAAAGGATTGAAAGGATGATGCCTAACTGCGCCGAGCAGGGAATTGCAAGAGCCAGCAGGATATTTGCAATAAGCCGTTCCCGCTTTGTCTCAAGGGTTCGGGTAACCATTGTAGCCATCGTGGAACAGCCAAATCCGAGTACCATTGGAATTACTGCCCTTCCGCTGAGCCCGATTTTCTTGAACATGCCGTCCAGAAGCAGGCTCAGTCTTGGAAGATAACCTGTATCCTCTATAATGGAAAATACAAGGAAGAAGGCACCCACTGTCGGAAGAATAAGGGCAATTGCATATGTTACGGCCTGGGTAAAAATCCCGTATTCTCCCACAAACAGGTCCTGCAAAGCCGGGTAGGGTACAAGCGATATAAACTTGGCAGTTACCAGGGGATTTATGTATTCCCCAAAGACCGTATTTTCCAGGAAATCAACGACGGTTCCGGCTGCAAACACACCTACGAACTGGTAGAGCCCGAAGTACAGGACCAAAAGCAGCACAGGAATTCCAAGCACAGGATGGATGAGAATACTGTCGATTTTCTCGGAGAAGTCGATACTTTTTTTCTTTGTTTTTATCGGTTCACTCTTTTCGGTCCGACATTTTTCAAGCTCGGATTTTGTTCTCTCCGTCAGAGTGCAGGCAGAAATTTCTTTTTTCCCGGCACTTTTCTCTACCCCTGTTATTCCGGCTTTTCCTCTATATTCTCTCTCTATTTTCTCAGGTATCTCCATTACCTGTTCCACGATTTCGTTTACACGCTCCTGGCGTTTCAGGGTGAACAGGTAGGAAAGAGGAACTTGAGATCCCTCTGAAGCTGTTTCTGCAAGTCTTCTAATTTCTTCATCGCTTTTTTTACTGCTTTCTTTCCCGTGCCCGGGCGTTTTTTCAGCTCTGAGCAGGTATTCAAGAGTTGTCCTGTCTCTCTGGAGCAGAAGGAGTGAGAGAGCTCTTTTTGAAACTCCAACCTCTTTTTCAGGGGAAAGCAAATTTTCAACGGTTTCGAGGTATGGCTCAATTTCTTTCCCGTAGTCCAGTTTCCGGGTATTTTGGGTATTGCCCCCAGGAACAAATTCCGAAATTGCAATTTTAAGTTCCTCTATCCCTCTTCCTTCGCTTGAAACTGTTCCTACTACCGGGATTCCCAGGGATCGGCTGAGTCCAGATATGTCGATTTCAATTCCCCTTTCTTCAGCCTCGTCCATCATGTTCAGCACAAGGATAAGAGGAAGCCCGGCTTCAAGGAGCTGCAAAGTAAAGGAAAGCATACGTCTGAGATTTCGGGCATCTACCACATGGAGGTAAACCAAGGGCTTTTCCTCAAAGAGCAGAAGCTGAGAAACTCTCTCTTCCTCACTTACGGGAAGCAGGGAATACATCCCTGGCGTGTCAATAATTTCATACTCATTCTCTCCTATTTTTGCTTTCCCACGACTGATTTCGACTGAAGTTCCCGGATAATTGGAAACTAGTGTGTAGCTTCCTGAGAGGGCATTAAAGAGGCTGCTTTTCCCCACGTTAGGATTTCCTATAAGTACAATTTTCGGAAGTCCTTTTCCGGGAGTACATCCCTTTTTTCCGCAACAACATTCTCCTTCAGGACAGATGACTGGCAGTTTCATACTTTTACTCTCATTTTTAGGCAGACCTAATTTCGGATTTTATTCGCATTTAGGCGTACCTAATATTTAAGGCTAATGTAAGTGGCAATATTCTCAAAAGCTTATTGTTAAAATCCGATAGTTTAAAGAGTTTTTAATTCAAAGAGTCTTTTACCTTGACCCTAAAAGTCTTTTACTTTGATCCTAAAAATCTTTTACC
>CAYSZA010000185.1:0-6092 GCA_964435275.1 uncultured Methanosarcinales archaeon
GAATAAGTCATTAGCTTGGAGAGAAATGCTTGGAGAGAAATGCTTGGAGAGAAATAATTTTCTAAGGAAGATCAGGAAAAGTACATCAGAAAACGGGTAATACAGGGAAACGCTTCAAACAAGCTTTAGCTCCATCTCATAGCATCTTTCTCCCTGACCGCAGATATCTTTAACCTGCTTAATTTCCTGAAAGCCTATTTTTTTATACAACTTTATGGCAGGAAGGTTATTTATGTTAACATATAAGAGAATGGATGAAATTCCATTTACCTTCATCTCCTCAATGCTGCTCCTTAAGACTCTCTCTGCATAACCTTTCCCTCTGAAATTTTTGTCAATTGCAATTGAAGATATTACGGATTGCTTCTTAAGACCTTTAAAAGAAAGTGCGGGTTTCAGGTAATAAATGCAGTAGCCTACAATTTTATCCTTGCTCTTGATAACATAAAAAATATTTCTGGAATTCTTTGAATACTTTATAAGCTTCTCCGGGCTTCCATTTTTAAATCCTTCAGCCTGGATCCTGAGAACTTCCGGGAGCATGGAATCCTCTACAGATACAATATCTTCTTTCTCTATCGGTTTCCATTGTTTTACAAGAATACTGCAAGCAGTACCTTGCAGTAGTTTCTTAATACTAATTAAAAATGTAACTGATCGAGTGTGAATTTTTGTAAGATCCATAAAATCACTCTTAAGTCAGGCCGTTGGAGAAATTATCTTTGAGAAGTTTATGATTTCAAGTAATTAAAAACTTACTACCTACAGGTAACAGAAATTCCCCACAGCCAGGCAACTGAACAGATATTAGACTATTCAATTTTTATTTAAATATATCTTTTAACAAAAATTTATCGACTTTATAGAAAATCTATCTAAATCAGCCTCAAGAGACTAAAATTAAATAGGCAAAAATATATCCGGCTATTCAGTTCAAGTTTGTTGATGTTCGTTATTTTAGAGGATTTCATGCCAACTTATCAATAATATGTTAAGAAAAAAGTTAAGTAAGGCCAGGCTATTTTCATGCAAAAGATCATTTGAAAAAACTCATTTTTTTGCTATTTGAAGCATTAATGAGGCATATTATTTAAGCATTTGAATTGAGAGATTTTTGTAAGAGTTCTGGAGATCAGGAGTGATAGAAAAACCTGAGATTAAGTGATTTTTAGTTCCATTTCATAACAAGTTTCTTTCGGGCCGCATATGTTTTCTATTTCGGTAATTATCCTGAAGCCTATTTTTTCGTACAACCTTACGGCAGGAAGATTCTTTGTATTTACATATAAGAGAATTGAGTATACCCCGTTTAACCTCATTTCTTTGACGCTTTCTTTTATCAGCTTCTCACCATAACCTTTTCTTCTAAAATTCTTGTCTATTGAAATGGAGTAAATTACCGATTTTTTTTTAAAGCCTTTTAGTGACAGGATGGGCTTTATGTAATATATGCAGTAACCTACAACCTGATCCTGGCTTTTGATTACGTAAAAGATCTTTCTCATTCTTTTTGAATATCGCCTAATGCCGTTACGACTTTTGGTCTCAAATCCTTCGGACTGAATTCGAATGATCTCAGGAAGCATGGAATCCTCTATGGATACAACATTTTCTTTCTCTACCTGTATCCATTTCCTTATATATTGAGTAGAAATAATATCCTTTACCAATCTCTCGAAACTTACCAGGCATACATTTAATGTAACCTGAACCTTTGTAAGACCCATACAGATCACTTTTAGGCAAATGTTAATTAGTGAAATTTATCTCTCAACAATTTTTAGGTTCCATACACGATGGATTGGATTTACTGTATATCGCAGGATAGTAAACTGGAGATTTCCGGTTCCATGCTCTTCATGAATATTCATAGCTCTCAAAGCGGAAGTTGAGATGTGAAACTGAGGTAAGCGATTTCAAACTATTCTCAGAATTGGAAGATTTTTATGTCGCTTTTTCAATCTTCTCTTTAGGGACAGTTGTTAACCTGGAGTGCTTGACCCCTTTTAAACTCAGGATTTTTTCAGCCAGCTCCACGATTTTCTCTCCTTCTCCCTGTAGAATTATTACTTCAAAACAGGAGTCTGCTTCAATATGGAAACGTACCGAAGAGTTAATCAGATCCATGTTTTCATGCTGAAGTTTTGCCAGGGTGCTTGAGATCCCTTTTTTCGAGCAATCATATACAATAGAAATCGTTGCAGCTCTTTTGCCTCTGATCTGCTGCATCCATTCATAGTGCTGGTTATATGTCCTTATGGCATCCCTTATTCCTTCAGAGCGAGAGGAGTAACCTCTCTTCAGAAGAGTTTTGTCAAACTTGTTCAGAAGTTCCCCAGGCAGGGAAATCCCTATTCTCATAAGTTTCTTTTCCATATGCCCTCCCGAAATCGAAAGTTTTCTGTCAGGTACCCTTTCCACATACTCGATAGATGAAAAATAGAGCCGAATATTGAAAGGAAAAAATTAATATTATATCCCGAGTTCCCCACTATTATACCCAGAATTATATTCTAATAATTTATTGTAATTTAGTGGCATAAATAGTAATCGAAAGACATATGAAATATGAGAAAGTACGCTAAACTTAGAAATATATCAGACTTAAAGTACCTGGATAGGAGCACTCCTGCCGGAACCTTTGTTTTTGTCCCGACAATCTGCAGGAGTGGGATATTTCTGCAAAAAAGGATGACTACCCTGAATGTAAAGTAAAACAGTTTTGCCTGCCCGTTTTCAGACCAACAGGCCAGTAAAAATTTGCCTAATGGTTAGCCAATACTGATTCGTCTGGAATATTTCTAAAAACAAAATTTTTTGCAACTATTCGTAAGATCGGCAGAATCCTGCGGATTCCCAAAAAGCTTATTAAAGGCAGAGTTCTATAGCGTGAAACACATTTACGCTGAATTTGGCTAACAACAATAATTTCTTGCTTCTCGATTTAATTAATTTAATAAAAGAGTTGAAAATTATGGCAATCCAGAAAGGCGATTTCATAAAGTTGAACTACACAGGTAGATTTGAAGATGGCAGGATTTTCGACACAACAGACGAAGAACTTGCAAAAAAAGAAGATATCTTTAATCCGCGCGGGCTTTACGGCGGAGACGTTGTTATTGTCGGAGCAGGCCACACTATTGAGGGTCTTGATGAAGATCTCGAAGGAAAGGATGTCGGTTACACCGGAACCGTTGTAATCTCTCCGGAAAAAGCTTTTGGTCCAAGCAATCCCAAACTTGTGGAAACAATTTCCATTACGAAACTTAAAGACCGAAACGTCCATCCTGGCCTTACAGTTGAAGTAGATGGCAGAAAAGGAATTGTCAGCAGGGTTATAGGCCGCAGAGTCACTGTGGACTTTAACAGCCCGCTTGCAGGCAAGACCGTTACTTATGAATACACTATTGAAAAGGTGCTTGAGACTGAAGTTGAGAAAATCCAGGGCCTGCTCGCCCTCTACACCGGCCTCAGGGATCTGGAAATCGAGACTGCTGACGGGATTGCAAAGATCTATACCCCCACAGGTCTGACCTTCAACCAGCGCTGGCTCATGGCAAAGAACAGAGTTGCATCCGAACTCTTCAAGTACGCCGGCTTTAAGGAAGTCCAGTTCATTGAGAAGGTCACAGCCGAATCTGAAGTTCCGGTACCAGCCGTGCCCGAATCTGAACCCGAATCTGAACCCGAACCTGAAACTGAAGAGTCCTCAGAACCGGAAGTCTGATTTCAGCCTTAAAACATTCAGGGAAGCGAAGAGCTCTTCCTCTTCGCAAATTTTATATACCATAATCGGGTTTTCTGTATACGCTTGACGGAATCCCAGGGTGATCTGCACCTTTCCCTTTCCGGAAGCTTTAAGATAATTCTTCCAGCCTGCTGAGGTAGCCCAGCGGACCACGGCGCCGGTCTTGAAAACCGGTAGCGCTTCGCGCTACGGGAGTTCGAATCTCCCCCTCAGCGTTTTTTCTCAACTCTTTTCCAAAAATCGTTTTCATCTTGATTAATTACCCTGTTTTTTAACAGGTTGCCGCACCAATCCTGAACTTTACCGTGAGTAACTGTTTTTTACACGTAATAAATTCTATTCCATAATTAGCCCTTTTGAGCGAAGCGAAAAGGGCCCTATGCTTCCGAAGCGCAATTTGGGCCGCCCTCCCAAGACGGGACTCGGGCGGGACTCGAGAACTGAAACCTGCTATCCTGCGCTTACAGGTTTCAGTCCTGAATCTTTAAAACCCGGACTTTTTTTGCAGATATCTCGACCAGATATTCACTTGCCGGAGCCGATTGTAGAACCTGTGAAGGAAACTTCTTTGCCAGAGGCTTTTTCGTGTGAGAAGGATCCTTTTAAATTTAATTCGAGGATCTGGAGATGATATGAAATAAAAAGCAGGATGGGTAATGCAACAAATATTACTATGAAATCATGCAGTATTGGATTACTTATAAAGTTTGTTCCGGAATTCCAGAGCGCCAGGAATGGTCTGTGGAATAGATAAATGCAATACGAAGCTGTAGCGATATATGTAAGGGCAGAGCTCAGGGAGTTCGAGAGTTTATCATTGATAAATTTCATTGCAAACCTGTATTCCAGAGCACAGAATATTATTATGAAGAGGTTAAGAAGCACAGAGTCAATAATGAATTTCAGGGTAACATAACCCATGCCCAGTGAGTTTGCCACGCTATTTAACATCGATACCACCATGGAAGACCCTATAGTGCCACTGCCTGCTTCAATGGTTAAGGAGACCTTGGGATCCAGGAGAAGAACTATTCTTGAGCCCAGAACGACTACCAATACGAACATAACAGGAAGGGTTGCAAGAAGCACCTGGAAAAAGGGAATTCTCACAATAGTTCCCATCGACTTTTCAAATAAGCTTTCTTTACAGGTAAGGATTCCAAGAACGAATATCGGGAAGAACATAAAAAAACGATGATCTATGACGTTAAAAGTTCGTGAGACTATTAAAAATCCGAGAAACACAATAGAAGAATATAACAAAAGTTGTTTTGAGCTTTTTGAAAACATTATCATCAATGGGTAAATCGTATAAAAGACAATAATTAAACCGATAAAGTATAATGTCAACATTGGGGAGGCATAAGCAGGAGCAAGGAAAATTTGTAGTCCCAGTATATGCATGATTACATTGTGAAGACTGAACACATGCTCAGCATTGGGGAATACAAAGCCTGAATTTAGCTTTGGAGCAAATATGAAAAACACAAGTGTAAAAGCGGTAATAGCTGCCCAGTAAAGGGGGAAAATCCTCAGGAGCCTTTTTCTGTAGAAAGACAATACGTTCTGGAATGAATGTATCGAGTGATTATTGTAATATATCAAATATCCACTCATGAAAATAAAAAGCCCCAGCCCCATATTTGCGAAATAAGGATCAACGGCATAAAGGGCTAACTTGCTGTAAGTCGAAGACAAAAAGTTACTTAAGTGAGCCGGAATAATCATTATTATTGCTAAGGCCCTCAGGAAATCAAATGCGATTATCTTATTGTTCATAGTCTCAACTCCTTCTCAACTCCTGTAAATAAATTCAAACGGCTGCGAATCGACTTCTGTATCATTTATTACTGACAAGCCAACTCACAAAAATAACTTTTATTTAATAAACATAGTTACGTTAAAAAGGCAACAATCGTCTTTATGTATATAAACTCTTTGATTTTTTTATTTGCCTCTTTATATAATAGTTGCCGAAGTACATTTTTATTTTTCATACTATTATATTTAAAATTTTTCCTTCTTCTTTGACTCTCTGGAGAACTTATTATTTTCATTTTATTCTGGAAATTAAAGGTTCTCAGCCTCACACCTGAGAGTATGCAGAAGATTGGCTAAGGAAAAAAAATACGCAGGAAAATTGAGGAAATAGAGATACTTATTACGGTGAGGGAGGAAGCTATAAAAATAGAGGAGAAAACTTACTGAAATAGAGGAGAAAACTTACTGAAATAGAGGAGAAAACTTACTGAAATAGAGGAGAAAACTTACTGAAATAGAGGAGAAAAATTACTAAAATAAAATAGAAAATTTATTGAAAAAAATTTGGTATTCATAAATAAAA
>CAYSZA010000186.1:0-6082 GCA_964435275.1 uncultured Methanosarcinales archaeon
CCAAGCACCTTGATATTGACCTGACCAGAGCCCAGTTCCAGAAAATGACCGAGGATCTCCTTGAGAAAACCCTCGTATCCATGCGTCAGGCTCTCAGCGATGCAAAATTCACTCCAAACGATCTCGACAAAGTGATTCTGGTCGGAGGCGCCACAAGGATGCCTGCTGTAGTCGAGCTTGTGGAGAACTTTACAGGCAAGAAGCCCTACAAGAACATCAACCCTGATGAGGCCGTCGCAATCGGGGCAGCTATCCAGGCCGGTGTGCTCGGGGGCGAGGTCAAAGATGTCCTGCTGCTTGACGTTACTCCTCTGACTCTTGGAATCGAAACGCTTGGAGGCATAGCAACTCCGCTTATCCAGAGAAACACGACAATTCCCACCAAGAAAAGCCAGGTCTTCTCAACTGCGGCTGATAACCAGCCCTCGGTAGAAATTCACGTCCTGCAGGGAGAAAGGGGAATTGCTTCGGAGAACAAGACGCTTGGCCGCTTTATCCTGGACGGCATTCCTCCGGCTCCAAGAGGCATCCCGCAGATTGAAGTTACCTTTGATATCGACGCAAACGGTATCCTGCATGTGAGTGCAAAAGATCTCGGAACCGGCAAGAAACAGTCCATATCCATCCAGAAACCAGGCGGACTCTCGGATGCCGAGATCGAGCGCATGGTCAAAGATGCAGAACTGCATGCCGAAGAAGACAGAAAGCGCAAGGAAGAAGTCGAGAACAGGAACAATGCCGAAGCTCTTATCAATGCTGCGGAAAAAACATTGAAAGAAGCCGGAGACGTGGCCACAGAAGACCAGAAATCAAAGGTAAATGCCGCAATCGAAGACCTTAAGAAAGCTCTTGAAGGTAAGGACAGCGAAGAGGTTAAGGCAAAAACCGAAGCGCTTCAGGAAGCCGTATACCCGATCTCTACAGCAATGTACCAGAGAGCCCAGCAGGCCCAGCAGGCTGCAGGCGGGGCAGGAAGCGCTGATGCAAGAGGTCCTGACGAAACGGTCGTTGACGCCGATTATGAGGTAGTAGACGACGAAAAGCGTAAATAAGGAAAAACCAAGTAATAAGACAGGCCTGGGGATCCTCAGGCCTTACCGGAAACCTGCCTGCAGGCTCCGGAGCTTTATCTTTTTTAAAACAACAGGTAATCCGGATGGCCACAACACGTGATTATTACGAAATTCTTGGATTGTCCAAAGATGCCTCACCCGAGGATATAAAAAAGACATATCGAAAACTTGCGCTAAAGTATCATCCTGACAGAAATAAAGAAGCTGGGGCTGAGGAAAAGTTCAAGGAAATCTCCGAGGCTTATGCTGTCCTTTCAGATCCTGAGAAACGGACTCAGTACGACCGCTTCGGACATGCCGGAATAAACGGACAATACAGCGCAGAAGATATCTTCCGGGGTGCAGATTTTGGCGGCTTTGGGGATATATTCGAGATGTTTTTTGGAGGAGGAAGCAGACGAGGTCCTATGGGACCCAGGAGAGGTTCCGATCTCCAGTATGATCTTCCTATCACCTTCGAGGAAGCAGCCTTTGGAGTCCGTAAAGATATCGACATCCCCAGGACGGAAAGATGCTCAAACTGTTCCGGAACCGGGGCCAAACCAGGCACAAGCCCGAAACGCTGTCCCACATGCGGCGGTACAGGGCAAATCCGCACCACACGCTCTGGACTCGGTATGCAGTTTGTAAGCACTACCACCTGCACTACCTGTCATGGCAGGGGCCAGGTTATTGAGTCTCCCTGCCCGGTCTGCAGCGGCACAGGCAGGGTGCGAAACAAGAGGAAGATTACAGTAAACGTGCCTGCCGGAGCCGACTCAGGTATGAGCCTGAGACTCAGCGGAGAAGGAGATTCGGGAGAGCCCGGGGCTCCGTCCGGAGATCTCTATGTCGTGCTCCATGTGATGGAGCACCCCTACTTTAAGCGGGTCGATTACGATGTAATTACCGAGCTTCCGATTTCCTTTGCCCAGGCTGCTCTCGGAACGGACGTGATGGTCGATACTCTCTACGGAAAGGTCAAGATGAATATCCCTTCAGGAACTCAGACTCATTCCGTATTCAGGCTTAAAGATAAGGGGATCCAGCACCTTCACGGGAACAGAAAAGGTGACCAGCTCGTAAGGGTTCTAATCAAGACTCCAACAAAACTCAGTCACGAACAAAAAGAGCTTCTCCGCCAGTTCGAGGCACTGAGCAGCGGCAAGAATCCCGATGGAGATGAAAAGGGCAGGAACGAGAAATCGACAGAAAAATCCAAGAAAAACAAGGGCTTTTTTGAGAAAGTAAAGGACGCTTTTGAGGGTTAAGAGCAGCTTTTAGCTGCGTTTTATCCTTTTTAGAAGTTTTAGTCGCATTTTAACCTTTTTAAAAGGTTTTTTCTCTCTAATGCTTAGGTTTTTCTTCTTAATTCTGAGTTTTCTTTCTTTTTATATTTTTCCCAGGACTCTCCTTGTATTTCCAGCTTGGCTCTTTTCCTTAATTAAATACCTTTTTGTCTGTTATTGCCCGAATTTCAGTTTTTTTGCCTTTTTCGGGAAGTTTTCTTTCCCTTTTTTTCGGCTTCTTCTTCTTTTCCCTTTACTTTTTACGGTATTTATCTACATTCTTACTTATTCTGAGAAAATCTAAAAAGATTTATATAACTGCTCAATTTTAAAATTCTACCAAAGCTTTAATCAGAAGTTTTTTGCAAGAAGCATGGTCTTATAAATACTGTTTGCAAACATTTAATTTCCAGAGATGGTCAACACGCTGATTGATTTATTCACAGACAATTTATGGGCCCACATTTTACAGTTTTATCCAATTTGTGTTTTCTTAACATTTTATATTTTTTACTTTATTTTTTTATCTTGCTTTATCCCATACCTGTTGCTTCTGGTACGCAAGGTTTTACAGTATCAGGTTAGTTAAAAACAGTTTTTCTGAAGGTGTACTATGAAGGTTATAATTATTGGCGCAGGGGAAGTAGGTTATCACATTGCAAAGGCTCTCTCCCCCAAAAACGATGTAATAATTATTGAAAAAGCTGAAGAAGCATTAAAAAGGGCAGACGAACTTGATGTCCTTGCTATCGATGGAAATGGGGCAAATGCCGATATCCTCTCAAAAGTTATTCAGGATACCGATTTGCTTGTGGCTGTGACCGGTCTCGATGAGGTTAATATTGTAGCCTGCATGACTGCCAAGCTAATAACCCGAAGCAAGCCCGGATGGAAGGAAATTAAAACTATTGCCCGGGTTAGCAACCCGGACTATATAGACTCGCCTGTAACCTCAAGAGCTCAGGTTGGAGTCGATCTTATGATCTGTCCTGAACTTGCGCTTGCTTCCGAAGTTGCTGAGATTCTGTCAAGCCCGTCCGCAATAGATGCCGAGATGTTTGCCGAGGGAAAGGTCCGAATGACCGAGTTTGCAATAAGTCCCGAAAGCAAGCTTGTAGGAAAGCGGATGCAGGACCTCAAGCTTGCTGACTGCTGCATTGTCAGTGCGGTTTTTCGAGAGCATGAAATTATTATTCCTCATGGAAGCGACGTTATAAAAGCAAACGACCATATGGTAGTTGTGGGTAAGCCTGATGCAATGGAAGGCCTGGGCAGAGTTTTCGGAAGCGAAATACACCATAAAAATAGAGTTCTTATTATAGGCTGCGGGACTGTAGGTTTCTATCTGGCCAAGTTGATAGATAAGGAAGAGAATGCTGATCTTAAGATTATCGAGCACAGCATGAGCCGCTGCATAGAAGTAGCCGAAATACTGGGAAATACCCTCGTTTTAAACGGAGATGGCACTGATCTCAATTTGCTCAGGGAAGAAAACATCGAGAATATGGATATTGTTATTGCAGTCACGGACAGCGATGAGAAAAATCTCCTGTGTGCTCTGCTTGCAAAGCAGCTTGGGGCAAAGAAAGTCATTGCAAGGGCTGACCGCTCGGACTACCTGCCTCTTTTTGAAATGGTCGGCATAGATATGGCAGTCAGTCCAAGGGAAGCAACTGTAAATGAGGCGCTTAAGCTTACAATGGGCAGGGGAATACAGACCCTGACGACTATTGAAGGTGAAAGGGCAGAAATCATAGAATATACGGCTTCTGAGAGCTCGAAAATTGTCGGAAAACCTTTAAACAAAGTAAAGTTCCCACGAGGGGCTCTCATCAATATGGTAGTTCGGGGAAATGAAACTGTAGTCCCTAGAGGGGATTTTATTATCGAGAATCAGGACAGAGTGTTTATCTTTTCTATGGCGTCTGTAATATCGGAAATAGAGAAATTTTTCAGGTGAGTTTTAAAAGGCAGGTGTTCTCTCATGGATAACAAAGCGGTTTTTAATGCTTTAGGAAAAATTTTGTTCCTTCTGGCGTTTACAATGCTTGTTCCCCTTTTAGTAGCTTTTTACTATGGGGAATCCCTGGTACCTTTCATTTTCTCTTTTTCTGTAACCCTGATTGCGAGCTTGCTTCTCATGCGTTTTAAAGGCCGCGAGGATTGGCAGCAAAAAGAAGCACTTGCCATTGTAGCTTTAAGCTGGCTTGCAGCAGCGGTTTTCGGGGGTATTCCTTTTCTCTTTGAAGGAGTCTCTTTTATTGATGCTGTTTTTGAAACAATGTCAGGTTTTACTTCAACGGGTTCCTCAATTCTCGTGGATATTGAAAGTTATTCCAGAGGTCTTCTTTTCTGGAGGTCCTTTACCGCCTGGCTTGGGGGAATGGGGATTATTGTGCTTTTCATAGCAGTTTTACCAAAACTTGGAGTTGCCGGCCGCCAGCTATTCAGGGCCGAAGCTCCCGGTCCGACCGAAGATAAGTTGAAGCCAAGAATACGGGAAACTGCAAGGATTCTGTGGGCACTTTACGTTTTTATCTCTGCTCTTGAAGTTGTGGCTCTGGTGCTTGGAGGAATGTCCCTTTACGATGCCCTAAATCACACGTTTGCCTGTATGGCCTGCGGGGGGTTCTCTACCTACAATGCAGGAATAGAAGCTTTTAACAGTCCTGTAATCGAGTTTATTCTTACACTTTTCATGTTTGTTGCGGGAGCTAACTTTGCTCTCTACTATCGGGTTATCCATGTCAATAAGGGTGTTCTTTTTCGAGATGAAGAATTTAGGGCCTACTCTTATTTTCTTCTGGGTTTCACAGGCTTGCTGGCGATCGTTTTGTATAAAGATATGGGATTTTCTCCATTCAATTCTTTCCGTTATGCCATATTCCAGATAACTTCTATTATGACAGCCACCGGCTTTGCTTCGACTGACTTTAACCTGTGGAAGGATTCGGCAAAAATTCTGATTCTTGCAGTAATGTTTATAGGAGGTTGTGCAGGTTCGACGGGCGGCGGCATGAAGGTTGTGCGTTTTCTACTGATGTTAAAGTATGCAAGGAGAGAACTATTTAAATTTGTTCATCCCAGGGTTGTCAGGCCTATAAGATTTAATAACAAAGCAGTACCGGATGAGATTATGCAGTCAATTCTCTCTTTTGTTGTGCTTTATATAGGTGTCTTTGTCGTGGGTGCAATGCTTCTTACCCTAATTGGCGTCGATATAATGAGCTCGGTTACAGCTTCGATAACGACTCTCGGAAATATAGGTCCTGGTTTTAATATTGTCGGGCCTATGGCAAATTTTGAATCCATTCCACCGCTAGGCAAAATTATTCTTATCAACAATATGTGGGTAGGCAGGCTTGAGGTTTATACCGTGCTTGTACTCTTTACAGGCGAATTCTGGCACTCCTGAGCATCAGGACTGGTCAACTTTAAAAGAGAGGGTTAGTTCTAGAGTTCAGATTTATTCTTTTTCACAGATATAAATCTTTTAATTTTCTTCTTAACTTTAAATGTCTGACTGTAATTTTAGATTCTGAAAGAATCCAAAAATTATCAGAAATTTGCTCTTTATATATAAACGGCGTATATTCTAATCAATGTATCGACGCTGGAATTTCCGAAATTCCCCACAGACTAAACTTATTTAGTGAGGGGAAAACTATTATATAACCCAGTCACCTTACGTTTTCCGTTTGTTGCCCGTTAAGTAGAAGTTCGTTTCGAATTAACACAACA